>CAXMZV010000001.1:0-31251 GCA_964199985.1 Candidatus Ilumatobacter isfjordensis
GACTGGCCGGGTGACCGGTGTTCGGTGCATCGGTGCCGAACAGGACGCGGTCCGCGTACCGGTTGGCAATGTCGGCGGTGATCGGGACCGGGCTGAACGTCACCGGCGTGAGGTCAGCGACGAGGTTGGGGTGGTCGCCGAGCAGTTCGACGGCGTCGTCGAAAGCGTGGTGCCCGAAGTGCGCCAGGATGATCGCGGTGCCCCGGTGTTGCTCTGCGGCGCGTCCAATCGGAGCCAGTTCCTCGGCAGCAGTGAAACCGTCAACACCGTGCCCGGCGTGAATCACGACCGGGACGCCGCGTTGGCCAGCGGCATCAAGCACGTCGCTCAATCGCGGATCGTCGGCCTCATACGCGCCGACCGAGCAGTGCAACTTCTGAACATGTGCTCCCGCGTCGACGGCGTCAGCGAAGTCTGCGACCGGGTCGCTGTCGTCGGGATGCACAGTGCAGCCTTGCACGACCTCGACGGGGTGATCGACAAGCGCCGCGCTCACCTCGATCATCGAGGCATTCAACGCACGAGCCATCCCTGACTTGTGGGCGTACGGCAGATTCCACACGGTGTCGATGCCATCCGCGAAGTGGCGGTCGAGCACTCCTCGGTGATCGAGCGGGTAGTGGAACTCCTCGACCCCGTGGTTGCTGAAGAACCGGCGGATCGCGACGGCGAGCCGATCGGGCAGCAGATGGGTGTGGCAGTCGACGATCACGGCGCCCAGTTGAGCAGACCCGCCCAACCAGACACTTGTCAGCGGGTGGCGGCGAAGAAGGTGCGCAACTGGGTCTGGAACGCGTGGTTGTACTCGTCGTAGAGCGGTCGCAGCGCGGTGGCGGTCCATGTCGGGGGAGCGAGGGCCACGGGCAGTTGCGGTTCGATGCGCAAGAATCGGACGGCAGCGGCTGCGACCATGAACGTCTGCGGTAATTGCTCGAGGTCGCCGCCATCGATGGCGGAGCGTTGCCGGGTGAGCGCGTCGTGCAGCGCTTGTGCCGAGGTTTCAAGTTCGCTCAATGGCCAGAGTCGCGCGACGAGGTCGTCGACGTCGTCGCAGTCAAGCGGCCCCGAGGTGATGAGGACGTCGGGCGAGCGAGGCGGGCCGGGCGTGTTGGCTGGGCGCATCCAGATGTCGGGGCGGAGCTCGGCGAGCCGCGACCCGATCATCGACTCGCGAAATGCGCGCCGCTCAGCCATCGAGCGGCGGTCACTCGCCGCGACGGCGACGATCCAGTCCCGGTTCCAATCGGCGCCGTCCACCCTTTGTCCGCCGTCCTGTTCCCGCTGCCGTTCGAGGAGGCGACCGGCCAGGGAGTAACGACCCTCGGCGCTGATCAATTCGCCGTTCGTCACCATCCGGGAGAGCGAGGTCCGTGCCGTTCCCGCGCGTCTGCCGAACAACTCGGCGATGGCCACGAGTGACCGGCCGGGAAGGGTCGGCGGGTGTGTTCCGAGCAGTGCGGAGAGGATGATCGAGCGAGTGCTGAGTGGCTCGATGCCGAGCGCTGCAGCGTTACTCATCTTGTTCACCACGACCACAGAGTGTATCATCACGTCATGGCCTTGCTCTCCGACCTCGACGCGTCCGCGGCGCCCACGTTGGTTCCGTCCGCCGATCTGCTCCCCGACGTCCTGCCGACCGACCGCCTCAACGCCCGCGGTATGGCAACGCGCGAGCTGCGCGACGAGCTTCGGCGCATCAGCAACGTGCGCAACGTCGGCACCGTCCTTGGTGCTGTTGCGTTGTCGTTCGGCGTCGTCGCGCTGGCCGGCTACCTCCACACCTGGTGGGCCTACGTTCTGGCGTTCCTCGCGCTCGGCGGCGGCCACGCTCGGCTCAACATCCTCGGACACGAAGCGGCACACCGGCTGCTGTTCTCGAATCGCACGGCCAACGATCTCGTTGGCCGGATGCTCGCCTACCCCACGTTCCAGGCGTTGATGGCGTACCGCCGCTCGCACTTCACCCACCACCGCGACGAGATGGGCCCCGAAGAGCCGGATCTCTCGCTGTACTCCGGCTATCCGATCCCACCTGACTCGGCCCGCCGCAAGCTGCGCCGCGACGCCACCGGTCTCAGCGCCTACAAGAACTTCCGCGGTCTCTTCCGTGCAGCTCGTCAGGGTGCCCGCGAAGCGCAGTACATCTTGGCGGTGCAGGTCGTCCTGCTCGGCGTGTCGATCGCGGTGATGCGGCCGCTGATGTATGTCGTATGGGTGTTGGCGTGGTCGACGTTGTGGCGCGTGTCGAACCGCGTACGCTCGATTGCCGAGCACGGCGGCATGATCCGTTCGAGCGATCGGCGTCTGACGACGCACGTGGTGAAGCAGTCCCTGATTGCGCGGATGTGGATTGTGCCGTACAACACCGGATGGCATCTCGCCCACCACGTCGACATGGGTGTGCCGTGGCGCAACCTGCCCAGGCTGCACAACGAGCTGGTGACATCGGGCTGGGTGGTCGAGGGACTCGAGTATCCGAGCTACCGCGCCTTCTGGAAGGCCGCAACGTCCGGCGTCGTGAAGCAGCCAGACGTCGACGGTGCCGGCAGCGGCAAGTCCAGCATGCTCGACTTCGCCGACTGACCCATCACCCGCGCCGCCCCCACCTGAGATCGACCAACCGCCCGAAAAATGCATCAAAAACGTCGCTCAGCGACCATTTTCCTGCACATTTCGGGAGCACGGGCTCGACATGCTGAAATGTGTAGGAAAATGCCCGCTGAACGGGGCTGAACCTGCATCTTTCGGGATCAGGGTTCGACGATGGCGAAGCCCGTCTCGGACGCGTCGAGGTTGCCGAAGATCGTGATCAACGCAGCCGCGTCGCCGTCGACCGCAACGCGACCATCTCCCACCGCGTCGACGAACGACACGCCGCCGGAGGTGATGTCGGTCAGCAAATCCTTGGTGAGCGTGACCGTGACGGCGGCATCGAGGTCGTGTCGTCCCTGGATGTGATGAATCGCCTGGTTCTCGAGCGCCAGGACCCATGACTCGTCGAGGTCGGTGAACTGCCAGTTCGTGACGATGTGTTCATCTGCGACCTCTTCGGACTTGAGACGAATCGCCAACGCATCGAACACCATGTCGATGGTCAGGGCGACCGCGAAGCCACGTCGAGCGGGAGCCGGCCGTGACGGCGGTGGGCCGTGGCGGAGCTCCTGTGCACCGGTGAGGTAGGCGTTGCGCCACGTTGCCGACTCGGCCTGGTACCCGAGCTGTTCGAGCGCATCGGCCTGCAAGTCGCGCGCCGCCTGGTTGGTCGGGTCGGCGAACACCAGATGGTTGACCAACTCGGCGACCCATCGATAGTCGCCGCTGTCGTACGCCGCCTGCGCGTGAGTGAGCAACGCGTCGGCACCACCGGCCAGCTCGACATAGCGCGTGCCCGCATCGACCGGCGTGCGCATCCAGAGGTGAGCGGGGTTGCCGTCGTACCAGCCGAGGTAACGCTGGTAGACGGCCTTGGCGTTGTGCACGAGTGCGCCGTAGTAGCCGCGAGTGTGGATCTGATCGGTGAACGCCTTGGGCAGTTCGAGTTCTTCGGCGATCTCCGTCGGCACGAGGCCCTTGTTCGCCAGCCGCATTGTCTGGTCATGCATCCAGCGATACAAGTCGCGTTGGTGGCGCAGGAATTGCGCCACGTCGTCGGTGCCCCACCGCGGCCAGTGGTGACTCGCGAACATCAATGCGCTGTCGGCCCCGAACAGTTCGAGCGCCTCGTTGATGTACTTCGACCAGCCGAGTGAGTCGCGGGCCTGCGCGCCACGCAGCGGCAGCAGGTTGTGCATGTTGTGCGAGCAGTTCTCGGCCATGCACAGCCATCCCTTGCTCTTTCCCTCGGCATCCTCTTCGCCGCGGTCGGGGAAGAAAAAGTTCATCTCGGCAGGCGCCTCGGCTTCGGGCGTGAGCTGGAAGATGATCTGAATGCCGTCGACTGTCTTCTCCTGCCCGGTCTCGGTGATGTACTCGGTCGGTGGAATCAGGCCGACCTGGCCCATCGGCGTCGCCTTACCCAGGCCGCTGTCGACGTGCTGGCGAGGCCCCGCGGGCAGCGTCATGCCGAATTGGTAGTTGGCGCGTCGCCCCATAGCCGGCCCGGCGATGACGTTCTCGAATACGGCCTCGTGCAGGAAGTGTTCGGGGGCGATGATCCGCACCTGGCCCGACTCAACCTGCTCGTCGGTGACCACACCGCGGACACCGCCAAAGTGGTCGATGTGGCTGTGCGTGTAGATGACCCCGACGACCGGACGCTCGCCGAGTTCGGCGTTGGCCAGATCGAGGCAGGCCTTCGCACACGCCTCGCTGGTGAGCGGATCGATGATGAGCCAGCCGGTGTCGCCGGCGATGAACGTGATGTTCGAAATGTCGTAGCCGCGCGCCTGCCAGAGGCCGGGTGCGACCTCGAACAGGCCATGGATGGCGTTCAGCCGCGCCTGGTTCCAGAGGCTCGCGTTGACCGAGTCGGGCGCAACTTCGGAATCGCGGACGAAATCGTGGCGGCCGACATCCCACACCGTGCGCCCGTTCTCCTCGATCACGCCAGTTGGGTGCGTGGCGACCAGTCCGCGGGTCACGCGGTCCATGTCCGCCGTGTCGGGGATGAAGGCACCCGACGCAGCGGCGAGCAGTTCGAGCGTCTGCTCGGTGGGCGGCTTGGGCATGCGGTCGTCGCTCATGCCGCAAGTGTTGCAGCTTCGGCGGAATCGGCTGCCAGCGCAGTCACTCCGGGGACAGGTCGAGTGCTTGTGTGAGTGCGTCGGTCCACTGCTGATAGCCGGCCTCGCTCGGATGGAAGCCGTCGGAGTACAGCCCCTTGTAGGGCGGCCCGGTGTGTGCGGCGATGTCGGCGACGATCATCCCTGCGGCGCGAGCGGCGGGCTCGAACCACTCGTTGAAAGGCAACACCTTCTTCTCCCGCCAGCCGCGGGCGATGGTCGTCACGACTGCGCTGGCGGGGAGTGCGTCGAGCAGCCGCGTGGCGTCGGCCTGCCACACATCGAGTGCCGTGCGGTTCGTGTCGTTCCCTCCGATCAGCGACGTGACGAGGTCAGCTCGGCCCAGCTGCTGCTCAGTGTCGGTGAGCCGCGCCAGTTGCTGGTCGACCACGTCCGCGGTGACCGCTCCCGACACCGAGTGATTGATGATCGTCCACTCCACACCATCCCGGCTTCGAGTAGTGCTCGAAGCCCGCCGACATAGCCAGAGTCGAAGCGATCGGCTCCGACGCTTTGACCGGACGAGTCGCCGACAACGATCCACAAAGGTCCCTTGCGATCGTGGCTCAGGACCTGTTGATTGTGTGCGTCCCACAGCTCGCGATGTCGGTCGATCTGCTGGCGCGTGGCGCGCAGCGGCGGGATCTTCCAGGCGATCGCTATCAGCGGTCGCGTCAGCCAAGTGATCGGTGATGTTCGTTGCCCCATATCGCCTCGGCGCCCGACGATAGAGCGAGGTGCTGGGAACGACACGACGCTGGAAAACACTCAAAAGTACGATTGAAGCATGAACGGTCGTCGACGCCGACGACGGCGTGGTGCACGAGGGCGACTGGGGTGAGTTCTCGGCGGACCGCATCTCGCTGGTTGCATCGTCGAGCAAGATGATCACCGCTGGCGTCGGGTTTGGTCGGCCTGTTCCCCAACCCAGGTTTTGGCCCGTAGTGCGGCGCGGCAGTGTTCGGGACGCCCGACGACGACGCCGATATCACGACCCCCGACACCGAGTTCCGTTATGGCCATGCGGCCTCGAAGCGCTCGGCTTCAACAATCACTTCACACAGATCGGCAGTGGCTTCGACTATCCCGTCGACTTTGGCGGTGACCCGTCGACATTGATCGCCACGGACAATCCGAACATGGAGGGCGGGGCCTATGTCACCACCGGCGACGATGCGACCGGGTACGGAATGGGCTGGTGGGCCGATCGTGAGACGGGCCTCATCAGCGACGGCGGCGCGTATGGCTCTCAACCCTGGCTCGTCGTCGACAACGCCATCAACTCGGTCAGCTAGCGCGTCGTCGTCAGGCACCACGTGGGTGGATCGTGCGCTGCGCGTCAACGCAATCGCTCCGACGATGATTGCCGCCGAGGCGAGGTGGCCGAGCGTGACGGCTTCGCTGAAGAACACCGAGCCGATGAGGAAGACGGTCGGCAACTCGAACGCTCCCGCAGCGGCGGTGCGCGCCGTTCCGATGACGGGTGCGGCGGCCGCGTAGATCGTCATCGGGATCAATGCAGAGATGGCGCCGATCGCGAGCACCCAGCCGAACGATTCGATCGATGTCGGGAACACCTCGCTAGGCGACAACGTCAGCAGCAGTGGACTCATCGCAAGGGATGCCCCGACGGCAACCGAGGCCAGGCGTTCGAACGGGTCGAGCGGGCCGAGCCGCTCGGTCAGGATCGACACGCTGAAGCCGAACGTTGCGGGCGCGATGAACAGGAGTGGGGAGAGTCCTGCTCCCGAGCCGGTGCCGAGACCGACGATGGCAGCGACAACGACGAGCGCGGCGGAGGCGAGCGACCGACTGGTCGGGCCGACGTTGAAGAGCAGCCAACCGATGACGAGGGCGAAGAGCGGATAGGTCATCTGCACGACACCGGCCACCGCGACGTCAGCCGTGTCGATCGTGCGCACGTAGACGATCCAGCCACTGCCCATCACGACGCCGCTGAGCAGGCCCCATGACGTCGCCGAACGTTTCCCCTGACCGAAGTTGACGAAACGCACCAACACCAAGGCGGTGAGCGCGAACCGGAAGAACGCGACCGCCACTACTGACATGCCAGTGTCGGTCAACTGTCGAACGAAGATCGTGGTGCTCGCATAGGCAAACGAGGTGCCGACGATGGCCACCGTCGCCAGGCGCGGCGAGGGCTGCCACGCACGGATGATGTCCAGCGATGGTGTGCGAACAGTTCGAAGAGCAGGAATGACGAGCACAAGAACATGATCGACCTCAACGACTGATGAGTCCAGCGAGTTGTATGGTGGTGAATGATGCAACCTGTGCATGAATCACTCGATCGGCAGCACATCGATCTGCTGGTGGCATTGCGGCACAGCGGCAAGCTCGCCACCGCCGCCCAACTTGTGCACGTCAGCGCGTCGGCAGCGAGCCACCGACTGAAGGAAGCCGAGCGCCGCCTCGGCGTCGCCCTCACCGCAACCGACGGCCGCTCGATCCGCCTGACCGCGGCAGGCCTCCACCTCGCCGAGATCGGTGAAGTTGCGCAGCGCAATCTGCGCTCGGCGGAGGAGACCGCACGATGGATGAACTCTGCTGACCGGCCTGCGGTCCGTATCGCACTCGACTTCTACGACACCGCACCGTGGTTCGAGCAACTCATTGGTCTGAGCGATCTCCCGACCGATGTCGACTTCCTCCGCGTCGGCCACGACCAGACCGTCGAATCGGTGCAGCGCCGCGTCACCGACCTCGGCGTCATCGTGCTCGCAGCGAGTATCCCCGAGGGCAACGTGCTGTCGACCGATCACCTCGTCGGTGTGGTGCGCGACGATCATCCGGCGGCCCGTCGGAGTGAACTGCAACCGGGGGACATCGTCGACGCCACGTACCTGACCGTCGGTGATCGACCGACGCACGGCTTTGAGCATCACGAGTTCTTCGAACCGGCAGGCGTCCGGCCCCACCGTCTCCGCAAGGTCGAGTCGCTCGCGATGGCGCTCCGACTGATCCGGTCATTCGGGGGCATCACCGTGCAGCCGGCGTTGGCCCTGCGCACGCCCCCGCTCGATGGCCTGGTGGTCGTCCCGTTGGCTGGCCCGGCGATTCCGGTCCGCTGGGAGATCGTCCTGCGCAGCGAACCCGAGGACGACGAGGTCGGAATGGCCGATGCCATCCGCCGTCTGGTGGAGGCCAACAGGTCCGAAGCGACGCGCTGAATCGTCAGATCGGAGGGCGACGCCGGCCGACGGGGTTGGCCTGCTCAAAGGCGTGGGCGAACTGCAACACACCGAAGTCGTCGAGGTGACGACCGACGAACTGCAAGCCGACCGGGAGGCCATTGGGGGTGAATCCCGCTGGCACCGACGCCGCCGGGTGGCTGGTCACGGTGATGCGTGAGCATGACTGCATCCAATTGATGTAGGTGGCCATCGGCGTGCCGTCGATCTCGCGCACCCAGTCGGTCTCGATCGGAAATGGCGGGACCTGGCTGACGGGGCACACGAGGAGATCGAAGTCGACCATGAAGTCGGAGAACTGGTTGAAGAGGATTGTGCGCGCCTTCTCGGCCGCGCCGATGTCGGGTCCGCTGAGCGCTCGACCTTCCTCGACGTTCCAGATGACGGTGTCTTTCAGCAGCTCGCGGTGTTCCTCGAGCAGGGCACCTGTCCCGAGTTCGAATTCCCAGGCGCGCAAGGTCTGGAACGCGGCGTCGGCCGCACGCAGGTCAGGATCGATGTCGACGACCTCACATCCAAGTGCTTCGAAGACGGATCGCTGGGCCTCCATCACCCTGAGCACGGCGGGATCGACCGGGAGGTCGCCGAGCCGCGGGCTCCACGCAACGCGCGTCCCTTCGAGATCACGTTCGAGCGGTCGGGCAAAGCTGTTCGGAGACCCCGGCAGTGAGTTCGGGACGCGTCGGTCAGCGCCCGCGATGGCCGTGAGGAACAGCGCAACGTCGGCGACGGTGCGCGCCATCGGGCCCTGCACGCTGAGCGGCGACCACCCTGAGGCAGACGGCCACTTGGGGACGCGTCCCGGCGATGGCCGGAAACCAACGACGTTGCAAAAGTTCGCCGGGTTGCGCAGGGAACCACCCATGTCGCTGCCGTCCGCGAGCGGCACCATGCCTGCCGCCAACGCAACGGCGGCACCGCCGCTGCTTCCCCCGCAGGTCGTCGACGTGTCCCACGGGTTCTTCGTGGCACCGAACACGGTGTTGAAGGTCTGGCTGCCCGCACCGAACTCGGGCGTGTTCGACTTGCCGACGGTGACCGCTCCCGCGTCGATCATGCGCTGCACGATCAGTGCATTGCGTCGGGGGACCCAGTCGGCGAAGATCGGTGAACCCAGCGTCGTGCGGATGCCGGCGGTCTCATGCAGGTCCTTGTGCACCACGGGCAGTCCGTGCAGTGGGCCGACATCATCGCCGCGTGTGATTGCGTCGTCCGCTGCTGAGGCCTGCGCAATCGCGTGGTCGGCAACCAGGGTGACCACTGCGTTGAGTTCAGGATTGACGGCGTCGATGCGGGCGAGGTGCGCGTCGAGGACCTCGCGTGCCGACAACTCTCGATTCCGGATCTTCGCCGCGAGTTCGGTCGCTGTCATCCAGTGGAGGTCGTCAGCCATCGACAAATCCTCGCACGGGCAGGTGCCGGTCGAGGATGTTGCGGGTGACCTGTGCGACGGCGGGGTCATCGGCGAGGCCGAAGACCCAGTCGGTCGTGCCCACCACCATCACTTCGCCGCCCACACCATCCACGCCGTCGGCGAACGGACGGGTCACCAGCATCACTGAGTTGCCGTAGCGGCAGCGGGCCAGGCTGTCCGCGTCGACGCGGCCGTAGAAGCGTGACGCGGTGAACTCGATGTCGCCCTGATCGCTCAGCGCCGTGATCGAGGCTGGATACTCGCCCACGCCGATGTTGCTCGAAGGTGTGAGCGCCACGATCTCGGTCTGCTCGATCGATGGTGCGCCGGGCATGGCTCGGGCGATCGGCAACTGAAATTCATCGAGGTCGATCGGACAACCAACGGTCTCGTACCCGACGACGCCGTGCTTGGCACCGAGCAGATCGCCGTAACGCAAGCCGGTGTCTGCCAGCATCCAGTGGTCGTCGCGGTACACGGTGTACGCGCCCGAGCCGCGCGGTGTTGCCTGGCCAAACCGGTTGTAGAGCCCCCAACGAGAGCCCGCACCGAGCAGGCTCCACTCGGGCTCGTTGACGATTGGGTCGGCCCACATGCCGCTCATGCGAGTGGGATCGGCGTCATGGCCAGCAAGGACCGGATCGCTGATGTGCGCCGCGTACTTGTGGCACACCATCACGTCACCGTCATGTTCGATGCGGACCTGCCAGAACATCGTGTTGCCGGACAGGCTGGCCAGGTGACCGCCGCGACGCACATGCGACTCGACGACTCGACGCGCACCGGCGGACCAGTACTCGTCATGACCGACGTCGATGAGCAGGTCGTAGCCGTCGGCAATCGTCGGGTCGTCGTCGAGGTCGGTCGAGATACACGAGTCGAACTCGTAGCCATCCGACTCGGCCCACTCGACGAAGCGACGCTCGTGAGTGAACCACCCGCTCGACCCAATCGCCGCCGGGTAACCGTGTTCGAAGCGGTACTCCTGGAAGCGGTCGCCGTTGACATCGGGTTCCTCGCCCCAGCGCGCTGGCCGCGACTTGCGATCATCGCGATCGACTTCGGGACGACAGAGCATGCCGCGTCCGAGCGGTCGTCGGAAGCTGACCTGGGTGCCGCCCGTGTAGAGGCTGGCACCGCCCCACGTGTTGTAGGCGTTCCACGTATTGGTACCCAGCACGAACAGTGCGCGACAGGATCGCGTGGTCGGCGTCGACGACGCGGTCACCACGAAGCACGCATGCGCGACGTCCCGGCCTGCTGCAGCGCCATGCGCAGTGAGCGTGACCAGATGGAAGCCCGATCGCCAGTCGTCGTCGATCGGGATCTCAACCGATGCGGGCCAGGCACAGCCGACGCTGTCCGCGTCGGCTGGCGCTGGCACGGACACGCCCTTGACGTCCTTGGATTCCCACAGCACCTCTCGCCTTGCGCCCCAGCGCTCGACGACGACGTCGTATCGATGTGGTGTCGACACGTGCACGATCGCCGTCGCCCCGGCCCGATAGCTCAACCGCCCGCAGTAGCCCTCGATCTCGTCATAGAAGGTGATGTCGTCGCTCACCGCTTCACTCTTGCAGCCTGCGAACGGTGGAGAACCATCTTGCCTGACGGCCGGTCATCGTTCTGGTTGTAGGTTCGACGAGATGTCGGCTGTCACGTCATCACCGGGTCGTTGGGGGTTGCGCGCCACTCGACTGTTCGATGGCTTCGAGTTCGTCGACCGGCCCGAGATGATCGTCGACGGCGGCGAAGTTGTGGCCGTCGGTGAGGCGCTGCCGGACGCACTCGAGGTGCGCGAGCTGGGCGATGTCACGTTGCTGCCCGGTCTCGTCGACTGTCACCAGCACCTCGTGTTCAACGGGCGCGGCACGCTCGAACAGCAGGTCAGCGATGTCGACGATACGACGCTCACCGACCGAGCTCGGGCCAACGCTCGGCTTGCCCTCGAAGGTGGTGTCACCACCGTCCGCGACCTCGGCGATCGGGGCTTCGTCACCCTCGGTCTGCGCAACGACCCCGATCTCGCAACGATCGCCGCTGCGGGCCCACCGATCACCCCGCCCGGCGGTCACTGCTGGTACCTCGGCGGCGAGTGCGAGGGTTCCGACAACCTCGCCGCTGCCGTCGCTGATCGAGTCGAGCGTGGCTGCGACGTGGTCAAGATCATGGTCACGGGGGGAGCGATGACGCCGTCGTTCCCACTGTGGATGTCGCAGTTCTCCGAAGCAGACGTGCGGCTGGTGGTCGACGCTGCTCACGCCGCCGGGCTGCCGGTGGCCGCTCACTGTCACGGTGTCGATGGCATTGTCATGGCGGTCGACGTCGGTGTCGACTCGATCGAGCACTGCACGTTCTTCACCGAGAGCAACGAGAGCATTCCGCCACCCGAGTTGCTCGATCGGCTCGCGGAGTCCGGTGTGGCACTGTCGGCAACGTGGGGTGTCACCGAGGCGCCGCCTTCCCCGGCCAATTGGCAGCGCGCTCGGCCGGTCATCGAGGACGCGCTCGGGCGCGTGCACGCCGGCGGCGGCGTCGTGGTGGTCGGCACCGATGCCGGCATTTATCGGCAGAAGCCGCACGACGTGTTGCCGCACGCACTCCCGACATTGCTGAGCGCTGGCATGACCACCGTCGAGGCATTGCGCGCCATCACCAGCTCGGCGGCCGACGTGTGCCGTCGACCAGAGCGAGGGCGGTTGCAGGCCGGCCTGCCCGCCGACATCGTTGCCGTTGCAGGCGATCCCGCCACTGACCCGGCAGCACTCACCCGCATCGCCGCCGTGTGGCGCGAGGGCCGCAGCATCGTCGACCACGTCGCATGAGTAGACCGTCGCTCACGTCACTCGTCGACGTTGCCCGCCGGACGGGTGTGCTCGACCCACGGAGAGTCCCGGCGCTGACCGCCGCGATTGCTCGTTGGGGGCCAACGCTCGCTGCTCCGTACGCGGCGTCGGCGCTGGCCACGCCGAACCGATCCGCGGTCGTCGACGATCGCGGATCGATCAGCTGCGGCGAGCTCGATCGCAACTCGACACAACTCGCCAACGGGCTGCGCCAACTCGGACTCGGCCGCGGTGAACGGCTCGGCATTGCGTGTCGTAATCACCGCGAGTTTGTCGAGGCGACCATCGCTGCCGCCAAGCTCGGTGTGTCGGTCGTCTACTTGAACACAGGGTTCGCAGCGCCGCAGATGCGCGAGGTGCTCGCTCGTGAGCAGGTCGATGTCTTGGTCATCGACGCCGACCTCGCCGAACTGGTCGATCGGGAGCTGTTCCGTGCTCCGGTGGTCGTGGTCGGTTCGTCCGCCGAGTGCGGCGAACATGCCGGAACGACGTCGCTGCGAACGGTCCGCCGCTCCAAAGCCGGACGGCTGCCGCTTCGACCGTCAAGGCCATTGGCGCCAGTGCTGTTGACGTCGGGAACGACGGGGACACCGAAGGGCGCGCAGCGCAGTGTGCGTGCCGACCCGGCGGCGGCGGCGATCGTCGACAGCATCCCGTATCGGTTCGACGACGTCGTTGCGATCACCTCGCCGCTCTTCCACGCGTGGGGTCTCGCTCAGATGGGCCTCGCAGCCGCACTCGGTGCGGCGATCACCGTCAGCACGACCTTCGACGCAGAGCGAACGCTCTCCCGGCTCGAACGTGATGCGGCCACGGTGCTTGCCGTCGTTCCTGCCATCTTGCAGCGGCTCCTCGACGCCGACGGTCTCGACGCGACCGATCTGTCCGCGCTGCGCATTGTTGCCTCGAGTGGTTCGGCGTTGCCGATTCCGGTCGTCGAGAACTGGCTCAGACGCGTCGGACCCAACCTCTACAACCTGTATGGCTCCACTGAGGTTGGCCAGGCGACACTGGCCACGCCTGACGACCTGATGGCCGCGCCATCGACTGCTGGCCGAGCGCTCGCCGGATCGACCGTCGTCATCCTCGACGACGCTGGTCACCCGCTTCCGACCGGGTCCGTTGGCCGGATCTTCGTCGGCAACGGTTCCCAGTTCGACGGCTACACGGGCGGCGGTGGCAAGGAGATCATCGACGGGCTGATGTCGTCCGGCGACGTGGGCCACCTCGACGAGAGTGGATTGTTGTTCGTGACCGGACGTGCGGACGACATGATCGTGAGCGGCGGCGAGAACGTGTTTCCGCGCGAGGTGGAAGACCTGCTGTTGGCTGTCGAGGGCATTTCCGATGTGGCCGTGGTCGGCGTCGACGACAACAACTTCGGGCAACGGCTCGTTGCGCACGTGGTCACGACGCCGGGGACGCGCCTGACGTCCAAGCAGGTTCGAGCAGCTGTTGCCGACAACCTCGCTCGCCACAAGGTGCCGCGCGATGTTGTGTTCTGCGACGAGCTGCCGCGCACTGCCACGGGCAAGATCCGCCGCAACCAGCTGAAGTAGTTTCTGGCCATGGTGCATCCAATCTCACGTTTCCCCGTCCCCGAACTGGCTGAATTGCCCGACGACATCCGCGCACTGATCGAAACGATCCAGGAGAAGTCGGGCTTCATTCCCAACGTGTTCCTGGTGTTGGCCCATCGGCCGGCTGAGTTCCGCGCGTTCTTTGCCGCGCACGACGCGCTGATGGACAAATCCGACGGGCTTTCGAAAGCGGAGCGCGAGATGATCGTCGTCGCCACGAGCGCAACCAACGGCTGCCTGTACTGCGTGGTCGCGCACGGCGCCATCCTCCGCATTCGGGCGAAGAATCCCGTGATTGCCGATCAACTCGCCATCAATCCCTGGAAGGCCGATCTCTCAGAGCGCGAACGGCACATGATCGACTTCGGCCTCAAGGTTGCAGGCGATTCGGCGCAGATCGTCGATGCCGATCTCGACGCGATGCGTGCGCATGGTTTTACCGACGACGAGATCTGGGACATCGGTGCCATCGCCGCGTTCTTCGCGATGTCGAACCGGCTGGCCAACCTCACTTCGATGCGTCCGAACGACGAGTTCTACGCGATGGCCCGGTAGCCGATAGTCGTACGGTGCAGGAGCCGGTCGTGACCGTCATAACCACCCGTGGCGCGGTGGAGCACGCAGCGGTTGTCCCACATCACCAACATGTTGGGTTCCCACCGATGTTGGTACTGGAACTCGTCACGGGTCTGCCATGCGTACAGCTCGCCGAGCAGCGGCCGGGCTTCGTCGTCTGACATGCCGTCGATGCCGATGATGTAGCCGATCGTCGAGTACAACGTTTCGGCGCCGGTCTCGGGGTGGGTCCGGATCAATGGGTGGAGCTGCGTTGCGTAGGCGCTGTCGCTTGGACGGATCTGCATCGATCGATCCGCATCGTCATCGCCGTATTGGCCGTCGGGTGCGTAGCCGCCGCGGGCGGAGTGGATGCCGACCTTGCCGTGTATTTTGGCGCGGAGGTCGGCAGGCATCGCCGCGAGCGCGGCCTGCTGGTTGGTGTACAAGGTGTTGCCGCCCACGGGTGGGATGACCTTGCCGTAGAGGCAGGTGCCGTCGGGCGGGAACTCCTGGAAGCTCCAGTCGGCGTGCCAGTTCTCGGCGAAGAGTGACGACGTCTCATCGGCACGACGGCGGATTGCCGCGATGTGCGGATGATCATCGATGGCAGCGAAGAAGGGGTCGTCACCGAACGGCCCGAAGCGGAGCGTGAAGGCTTCGAGATCGCTGTCGGTCAACTGCTGATCAGGGAAGGCCAACACCTTGTGCTCGAGCCACGCAGCTCGGATGGCAGCGACGTCGGCGTCATCGAGTTGGCGAAGATCGACGTCGCGCACATTTGCACCACACGCTGCGCCACTCGGCGAGATCTGGAGGCCCGCGGCTGCGTCCATCAGCGTCCGCCTCGTGACATCCGGTCGGCCATGTCATCCGGCATGCCGTGCGGCAGTTCGCGTTCGTGCAGTAAAGCGTCGCCGCGTGTGCGCTGTTCGCGGTCATCGATGAGGCGTTTCACGATGCGATTGGTGCCGCGTGAGTTGGCGAGGATCTCGCTGCTCAGCGCATCGACGGTCGCGTCGAGATCATCGTCGGAAACGCAACGGTCGACGAGTCCCATTCCGGCTGCTTCGGCTCCGGTGATGCGTCGGCTGGTGAACATCAGTTCCTTCGCAGCAGACCGACCAATGCGTTCGGGCAGACGGATCGACATGCCCCAAATGGGTGCCAAGCCCCACTGGCCGTGCGTGTCGCCGAGCTTGGCTGACTCGCTTGCGATCAGTAGATCGCACGCCAACGCGAGTTCGAGTCCGCCCGTGTAGCAGTGTCCATGGATTCGGGCGATCGTTGGCTGGGGCAGCGCTTCGAGTGCATCGACCGTTTCTGGTTCGAAGTGACGGCTTGGTGATCGCTCGCCGGATGCGATTGACCCGAGGTCGTGACCAGCACAGAATGCTCGGCCGGCGCCTGTCAGCACGACGCAGCCCACCGATTCGTCGCCTACGATTGCATCGAGGTGCTCGCGCAACTCGACGAACATGGTCGGGCCGAGTGCGTTGAGCTTGTCGGGCCGGTTGAGCGTGAGCGTGGTCAGCACCGCACCGTCTGAACCGGCGACGTCGGTGCGGAGGACGAGTGGTTCGGTCATGGGGTCAGGCGCTGCGGAGGAGGCGCTCCGCCCCAACGGGTGTGCCGAGGCGTGTGGCGAGTGCATCGGTGACGAAGTCGGTGACCTTCGACTCGAGCGGGAACGATAGGTGGCTGCCCTCGTACCAGCAAATCTCGGGTCGCTCCCAGTGCTCCCAGAGGGCGTGCACGTTGCCGGGTCGTACCCAGCGATCGACGATGCCGCCGTAGATGAAACGCGCCTCGTGCGGGATCACCGGCTGCATGGCGAGCGGCGAGACAGCACGGTTCACGCGTTCGAGCGACCGCCAACTGAGGCCCCACTGCTCATAGAACGGGGGGAGCAATGCTTCGACCTGGCGACGGAGGCCACGCACGAGGTCAGCTTCGGGAACTCCGGCGATCGCGATCGCCAGGTCGGATTCGAAACAGGTGAGCAGCGAGGTGAAGTAGCCGCCGAGCGAGATCCCGGAGGCTCCGACGGCCGGAGCGTCCTGGGTGTCGATCAACCACTGCTTGAGGCGGCGGATGTCCCAGATTGCTTGTGCGGCCGTGTGCACCGTGTTCATCGCGCCGCCGAACAGGACGCGATCACCCGACGAACCGACGGCGCGCGGGCCGTGCAGTGGTGTGACGGGGAACGCGAGGTTGAGTCCGAGTTCGTGGTGGAGGCGCTTGGCGTTGAACGCCATGAAGTCGACACGCGGTGTTCCGGTGCGGTAGCCGTTGATGCAGATCAACCACGGGCGCGGCGGGCCCTCGTGGCGCAGAATCCATGCGTGCGCAGTCCGGTTGGGTTCGTACTCGAGCCAACGCTCACGGCCAGGTTCACCCTCGTGGGGTTCGTACTCACTGTCGGCAATGAGGTGGTGGTAGTCGAGGCCGCCGCTGGATCTGGGTGTCAATGTGACCCGGCTGAGCTCGGGCGGGTCGGCGTGGTACGACATCGGGTCGTCGACCCAGCCGCGTTCGTTGAACATTTCGACGCCGTCGCCGAGTTCGTTGCGGAGCCGACGGCGGAAGTCGATCGATGGGGCTCGCAGTCGGCTGTTCGTCGTCTCGATCTGCAAGGCCCATTCGTCGACGAGCCACTTGGCTGCCAGCATCGGCGTGAGTGTCGGCGTCGGCACGTCGTGCAGTCGGTGCCCCTTCACCCAGTCCCGCGTCTGTCCGATCATCTCGTCGATCACTGACATGCGTGCTCCGTTCCCGTGTGGCCACCCCCTCGGCGACGCTCTATCGACCGTAGTACCGATGCCCGTTTGACGGCGGATCCGACTCCCCGCATGTCAGAGGTTGGGGCTGCGGTGGACTTCGATGCCGGTCAGTGGGTTCATCTCAGCGGCGGATACGGCCAGGCCGCATCGACGTAGCCGAGCCGCCGATTGAGTTCGATCATCGCGGCGTTGCCCGGATGGTGCACGGTCCGGAGGTTCGTCAGCCCAACCACGTCGCCGAATTCGGCGTTCCGCACCTTCATTGCGGTTACCAGGCCATGCCGCCGCTCGCTGCGCAGCACTCCCGTCATCTCTTTGAACAGGTAGCCCGCTGACGGGTGGGTGGAGGTCGCCGCCATGCCGATCCACTCGCCGGAGGGATCCGAGCCGCGGTACGCGATGACCACCCCACGCGGGTCGAACGAGTCGACGTCGATGCGGAGCCGGCGGTATTCCTCCCAAGTGTGGAAGGTGCCGCGCCCCGGGATGTCCGCGGAACACACAGCATTCAACTCGTACATCTTGCGGAGATGCTGCTCGGTGGCTCCGAGCTCGGCGAGTGTCGACATCGTGATGCCGGTCGCGTCGATCGAGTCGAGCAACGAGTCCCACGGCTTCGGGTCGAACGTTGCAAGGTCGAGTTCAAGCTTCACCCACGCAACGGTCATCGGCTCACCAATTCACTCCGGCCGCCGAGATCGCTTCGATGAGCGCGTGGAACGTCGCGTTGACGTCGTCGCGGATGACGGGCACGCGGCGGACGCCGGTCCGACCGGCGAGCAACGTCTCCAAGGCGTCGTACATGTCGCCGATCAGACTCGCGGCATCGACATGGGTCCGATTGGATGGTTTCGCTGATCGCTCGCCGAACGCCGCAATCGCCACCGACCGTGAAAGTCCAAGTGCCAGTTCGACGAAGTGTGCGTCGGCCGCGTCCGCAGCTGTGGCGAGTTCTTCGATGAAGTCCGGCCTGGCGAGAAATTGCGGGACCACGACGTCGTGACCGGCTGCGAGGTGCGCGTCGATCATCGCGAGCGCCAGCACACGTGCGGCGAGTCCGGCCGCGTGGGGGTCGTCGAGCCAGCCGCCGAGGTGCCCCTGACGATGTCGATGTCGAGATTGAGTGCCAGCGGCCGTTGTGCGACGAGTCGCGTCGCCAGTGTCGACTTCCCCGACGCTGGTGGCCCATTGAGCAGGATCAGCGCAGCCACCGGGATCAGGTGGCGTCGGCGATGCGGGCAGCGAGCTTGTCGAGAGCCATGTTCCAACCCTGGGCGCCGGGCGAGTCGGCCGGCACGCCGACGTGGGTCATCACCATGTCGGTCTTGCCGTTGCTGTCGGTGAGTTCGACAATGATCTGGGTCGTGGTCGGCATGCCTTCGGGCATCCCCATGTCAGCAGCCGACATCACGTCGCCGTCGGCGTTGCTCATCGACTCGGTGTAGACGAGGCGAGTGTGCGGTGACACCTCGAGGTACTCGCCGACGAACCACATCTGCATGGCCCCGTTCGGCGTGTCCATCTCCATGCACACGTGGCGCTTGCCGCCGACAGTCACGTCCATCTTGGCGACCGGGATGCGGGCACCCATCGGGCCGTACCAGGCAGCGAAGTGGTCAGCGTCGGTCCACATGTCCCAGACGAGTTGCATCGGCGCATCGAAGGTGCGCTCGATGACCACGGACTTGGTTGGGTCTGAATTGGTGGTGTTGGTGTCAGTCATCGTTGGTGCCTGTCTCTTCTGGTTGTTGTGATTGCTGGAGTTGGATGAGGTAGTCGTCCATGCGGTCGAAGCGCGCTTCCCACACGGGGCGGTACTGCTCGGTCCAGTCGGCGACCTCTGCAAGTGGCGCAGCGTCGAGGGCACACGGACGGAACTGTGCGTGCTGGCCACGGACGATGAGGCCAGCACGTTCAAGCACCTTCAGGTGCTTGGACACGGCGGGCAGCTTCATGTCGAACGGCTCGGCGAGTTCGTTGACCGTTGCGGCCCCTCGGGCGAGGCGAGCGAGGAGCGCCCGACGGGTCGAGTTGGCGAGCGCCGCGAAGGTGGCGGTGAGGCGTTCGTCGTCGCTGAAGTTACCGGAGAAGCTGGGGGTGAGGGTTGCAGTCATGTATTTAACCAATACGGAAACTACGTGAACGACCCAACGAAGTCAACCCCGCCTGACTGGCGATTCGGTAGAGGGCGCTCGGTACTCTCGAAACATGAGCGACCGCGACCCAGCGAACGAGATCGTCACCGTGTTGCTGCCCGAGGACGAGTACACCCACACGCCCGACGAGGCCGAGAACTACAACGAGTCGATGTACCTCAATGCGTTCGACCTCGGGCTGCAGGGCGGCGGTTGGTTCCGCCTTGGCAATCGGGTCAACGAGGGTTACGCCGAGATGTCGGTGTGCATCTATCTGCCCGATGGCAGCGTCGGCTTCATCTTCGGGCGACCCAAGATCGAGACCAACGACGTCATGGAAGCCGGCGGCCTTCGCATCACGGTCGTCGAACCGTTCAAACATCTCACCGTCGAGTACGAAGGCCGGATCTGCCTGCTTGCGGATCCGTCGCAGATGGCTGATCCGCGGACGGCGTTCCGTGAAAACCCGATGGTGGACTGCACGGTGTCGCTCGACTACCGCGGCGTCTCGCCGATGTATGGCGGCAAACCGCAGTACGCCGACGGTCGCGAGATCGAGACACTCAACGGCTTCGCCAAAGCGCACTACGAACAGCACTGCTCGGTCACGGGGACGATCACCGTGGCCGACGCGGACGGTGGCTCGGGAACGGTCATGGAGATCGACGGGCTGGGCCTGCGCGACAAGTCCTGGGGCCCTCGCTACTGGCAGGCGCTCACGTGGTATCGCTGGCTGCCGATGGTCTTCAGCGACCAATTCGCCATGATGCTGTCGGTGATCGACCGTGGCGAGGGCAAGTCACCGTCGGCGAGCGGCATGGTGTTGGTCGGCGACGAGTATCACCGTGTGACCGACTGTCGAGTCGACGCCGAGTGGGACGAACTCGGTCAGCAGACCACGATGAAGTGTTGGGCCAAGACCGACGAGCGCGAATACGAGATCACCGGCGAAGTGCTGTCGATGATTCCGCTGCGCAATCGGCGGACGACACCCGACGGTGATGAGTTGCGCACACGCATCACCGAGGCGATGACCAAATACGAATGCGATGGCCAGACAGGCATCGGCATGAGCGAGTTCCTCGACCAGGTTGTCGACGACTGGCCCATCGGCGTCCCACAGCCGACCTGACATGAGCAACTTCGAAGCCCAAGCCCTCACCCACATGCTGGTCGTCGCCGATGCACAAGTGAGCCGCGACTGGTACGTCGAGGTGCTGGGCGCCAACGTGTACGGGGAATACGGCGGCACGTCCGTCGTGCTCGATCTGTTTGGGAACTGGCTCCTGCTCGTCACCGGCGGCGAGCCCTCACCGGAGAAGCCGACGGTCACGCTTGTGCCTCCTGCTGATCCCGATCGGATGAGTGCGCAGCTCATCTTCCGTGTCGAGGATTGTCAGGGGTCCTACGAACTGCTGCGTTCGAAGGGCGCCGAGTTCTTGACGCCGCCGCTCGAACGTCCGGGTGAAACGCGTGCCTTCTTTCGCGACCCCGACGGTCACCTCTTCGAGATCTCAGCACTCACCGGCTGATCGAGCGCACCGAGGCGCTCGGCCGTGCTTCAGGGATGCAGATCGCGCCGGAGCAGGGCGAGTTCCTGTCGATGCTCAGGCCATGGTCGGTGCGTCGTTCCCTGCCGACGGACCTCGTGGTCGACCTGGCCTTCATCGACGCCGACAAGGGCGGCTACCTCGGCTATTACGAAGAACTGCTGCCACGCCTTGCTCCGAACGGCGTGATCTGTGTGACAACACGCTGTGGAGCGGAGCGGTCGCCGACGCGAGCAGCACCGATGCCGACACACGGAGCTGACGGCGACCGCGAGTTGCCGGTTCCCCTGACGGGTCGAGTTAGGCCAGCTTCACGAAACCTGCAAAGGCCGATATCATCGGTGTCATGGCAGCGCCTGGTGAGTTCCACCCCGCCTTCGAGGAGTACTGCGAGTGCATCTTCGAGCTCGACGAGGACAACCTCGAAGTGCTGCAGGTCCGCATTGCTGAACGCCTCGATGTCAGCCGCGCCGCTGTCAGCGAGATGATGAAGCGGCTCGAAGCCGAAGGGCTCATCGACATCGGTGATGGCATTGCGCTCACCTCCGCAGGCCGCAAGCTTGGTGAGCGAGTCGTGCGTCGGCATCGTCTGGCCGAGCGATTCATCACCGACGTGTTGCAGCTGTCGTGGGCCGAAGCCCACCACGAAGCGGGTCGGTGGGAGCACGTGATGAGCGAGTCCGTCGAACGGGCGATGGACGAACTGCTCGGACACCCGACCACCTGTCCGCACGGCAACCCCATCCCCGGTTCCGACTACGAACCGGCGGCGCACGTCCCACTGTCCAGTGTCGAGATCGGCCAACCGTTCGTCATTCGCCGGATCACCGAGGAACTGGAATTCGAACCGGGTCTGCTCGAATTTCTCGAGGCCTCCGCGATCCAGCCCGGGGAGGTGGTCACGATCACAGCGTCGTCGCCCGATGGCTCGCTGACGGTTCGCGTCGGCGACCGGCACGTCGGCATCGGCACCTTCACCGGCGAGCGAATTCTCGTCAGCGTCTGATCTCACATCCCAACTCGCCGCAGGAGCGCACAACGACCATGGTCGACTCAATCATCAACACCGAGCACATCAACCCGGTACTCAACGACATCATGCTCGCGGAACTCGCGGGCGTCGTTCGATACACGCACTACTCACTCGTCATCACCGGTCCCAACCGGTTGCCGCTCGTCGCGTTCATGCAGGAACAGGCTGACGAGTCACTCGTGCACGCACGCCAGGCGGGCGAGATCCTGACCGGCCTCGGCGGTCACCCGACCCAAGGCATCGGGTCGATCGAGGAGTCGCACGATCATTCGATCGAGGCGATCCTGCGTGAGTCGATCCAGCACGAACGTCACGCACTCGACCTGTACCGCAAGCTGCTCCTGCTCTCGGAGAACAACTCGGTGTACCTCGAAGAATACGCCCGCTCCCAGATTGGCCAGGAAGAGCTGCACGTCATCGAGATGAACAAGCTCCTTCGCGACTACACGATCGGCTGATCGGACATGCCCAAACATCGTCCCCTCGTCGCCATGTGCGAGGGCAAGGACTGTCGCAAGCGCTGTGGGTTCGACAAGTTGCACGACGAACTTGTCAAGCGGTGCGATGTCGTCGACCTCGGATGCGTCGGTATCTGCAGCGGCCCGGTCGTGGTGGTCCGTCCCACCGCGGATGAGCCGCTCGTCTTCTCGAAGCTGCGCAAGAAGCAACATCGGCGTGATCTCGTGGCGGTCGCCGTCTCGAACAGCAAGCCGAGTCGCGAGCTCCGGTCGCATTCGGTGTCGGGATCGAAGCGCAAAGCCACGCTGAAGAAGGTCCGCCGCCAGCTCCCCGCCGCCTGAACCGCCATCATCGCTCTTCCCACGGCAGTGAATTGAGTGACACACTGGAGCGATGACGACGAATGCTGAACTGCTGGAGCGATACCGGGCGGCGCTGCCCTCGTTCGTCAGCCCCCTTCATGCCGAGCCGATCTCGATCGAACGCGGCGAGGGCAGCTATGTGTGGGATGTCGAAGGCAACCGCTACCTCGACTGGTTCGGCGGCGTATTGACGACGATGATCGGCCACTCGATCCCCGAAATCGTTGCTGCCGTTCAGGAACAGGCGGCGAAGGTCATGCATACGTCGACGCTCTACCTCTCCGAGCCCATGATCGGCTTCGCTGAAGACGTGGCCGCGGTGTCCGGCATCCCCGACGCCCGTGTGTTCTTCACCGCCTCTGGGTCAGAGGCGAACGACATGGCGGTCATGCTCGCCACCACCTACCGCGGCTCGAACGAGATCCTCGCAATGCGCAACAGCTATCACGGGCGGTCGCACACGGCGCAGGCGATCACGGCGCAGAGTTCGTGGTCGATGGCTGCGATGTCTGGTCTGAACGTCAACTTCATCCAGGGCGCGTATCGCCTGCGGTCACCGTTCCGGGACCTCGACGATGACGCGTTCACGGCAGCCTGCGTCGACGATCTCGTCCAGATGATCGACATGGGAACGGCTGGCCGGGTCGCCGCGATGATCGCCGAACCGATCCAGGGTGTTGGCGGATTCGCCACGCCGCCCGACGGCTTCTTCGGTGCGATGAGCAAGGAACTCACGAACCGCGAGATCTTGTTCATCTCGGATGAAGTGCAGACCGGATGGGGTCGCACTGGCGAGCACTTCTGGGGATATCAGGCGCACGGGATCGTGCCCGACATTTTGACTTTCGCCAAGGGTGTGGGGAACGGGACCACGCTCGCTGGCGTGGTCGCTCGAGCCGAAATCATGGATTGCATTGACGTGCTGACGTTCTCCACGTTCGGTGGCAATCCGCTGTCCGCGGCTGCGGGCCGGGCGACGCTCAAGTACGTGCTCGACCACGACCTCCAGGGCAATGCCAAGCAGATGGGCGAGCACCTGACCGCTCGCCTCGGTCCCGTGATCGAGGAGACCCCTTGGATCGCCGAGCTCCGCGGGCGTGGCCTGATGCAGGCCATCGAGATCGTGCACCCCGGTGGCATCGAACCAGACTCCGCAACGACCGCACGGCTGCTCGACGCTGCGAAGGATCGCGGGTTGCTTGTCGGCAAGGGCGGCCTCTATGGCAACGTCATCCGGATGGCACCGATGCTCGCCATCAGCGAAGCCGAACTCGACGATGGCATTGACGCCCTGATCGCTGCGATCAGCGTCATCGATGCCGAGACCTGACTCGCTCGACGAAAGCGCTGGCCGAAAACCACAACAAATCCTTACTCTCAGGCAACGCAACCTTCATTGAGGAGCCGCACACTGCGTTTCATGATCTCCTCCCGTCGTTACGCACACGCTCTGGCTGCCACGGCGGCCGTCGCTGTGCTCGGCACCGCCTGTGGCAGTGACGCAGCCGAAAGCACTGAGTCTGTTGCCCCCACGGTGGCCGCTGAGACGCCTGTGGAAACTGCAGCTGCCGCTGACGACACAGCATCGACAAGCGGTGAGACGTCGACGTTTGTTGCCGAAGTGTGGGCGGACAACTGGTTCTCGCTGTCCGTCAACGGGATCCTCGTCGGCGAAGACTCCGTGCCGATCACGACCGAGCGATCGTTCAACGCCGAGACGATCTCGTTCGAAGCCAGCTATCCGCTGACGATCGCCGTCGAAGCCAAGGACTTCAAGGAGACCGACTCAGGCATCGAATACATCGGCGAAGGCAACCAGCAGATGGGTGACGGCGGCATCATCGTCCAGGTCACCGACACCGCGACCGGCGAGGTCGTGGCCACGTCCGACGGTTCATGGTCGGCACTGGCGGTGCATCGTGCGCCGCTCAATGTCGAATGCGAAAAGTCGGCCGACCCCGACAGCGAGTGCCAGTTCGAGATTGTCGAAACACCGTCCGGTTGGACCGACGCCGCGTACGACGCCAGCGCCTGGGGCACCGCAACTGAATGGTCCGAAGCCGACGTCAGCCCGAAGGACGGCTACGACGAAATCAGCTGGGACGCATCGGCGCAGTTGATCTGGGGCACCGACCTCGAAGTCGACAACACCGTTCTCCTCCGCACCACCGTTTCCGGCTGACGCGGACCGCGTGTCAGGCGGCTCGTCGACTCGGTGCGCCCGTGTTGTGAATTGACCCGTCGGGCAGGCGAAGCGTCAGCTGCCGGTTGGGTCCGAGCTCGACGACCCAGTTGTCGTGGTGGATCTTGCCGTGATGTTTCGAGCACACGGGCAACAAGTTGTCGAGATCCGTTCGGCCACCGTTGCGCCACCAAACGATGTGGTGCAGCTTGCAACGGTGATACGACACGGAACAACCGGGGATGGCGCACCCGCGGTACAACCCGCGCAGTGCACGCCGCTGGGCCCGATTGGCCAGTCGTGTCGTGCGTGCGAGGTTGAGCTCGCCCGGAGCGTGCAGGACAACACCGTTGCGCACGACCACGGCGACAACGTCGGACTCGCCGGTGAGTTCGGCGAGCACGCGGCCGGGCACCTCGACCGGGATCGGCCAGTCGACCATCAGCGCCCGTTGCGAGCGGAGCATCGCCATCGATGACCGCAACGAATTCTGGTCGGCCCGCCTTGCCAGCACCTCCGCCAGCAAGCAGGCGGGCCAGCGCGTGAGCCGCGAGGAACCTCTGCTTCTCGATCGGATCGGTCGGACAGAGATCAGGGGCTTGCTCCGCGAAGAGTGCCTGCACGGTGTTATCGATCGACGAGGACAGCTTGATCCCGGTTGCTGGGTCGAATCGGCCACGCAGATTCCACATTCCCTCGTCGTCGGTCGCAACATCGACCAGGGCTTCGACGCGCTCGAACAGCTCGTCGCGCTGCTCATCGTTCAACTGCTTCGACGCCCGCGTGAGTGCGTCGACGTGCCGGCAGTGATGGCGCCGTCGTCGAGCGCGGCGGCGAGGTCAGGCGTGGCAGCAAGTGTCTCGGATCGTTCCTTGGCCTTGTTGGCCTGCCCGAGCGAGCACTTCGCCGATTCGGCAATGCTGGCCTCGGGGAAGCTCTCGACCTTCGCCAGTTGCCCGATCAGCCCGGCAACTTGGGCTTGCACCCAGGCCTCGATCTGGCGAGCGGCGACCAATGCTTGCTTGATGCTCACCGAGTCAGCAGCATCGTCGGAGCGCACATCAGCGATGCGCCGCCCTCGCTCTGCAACCGACCCCGGAGTCATACGAACAACGGTACGGGTTGGGTGTCACAGAGTTAATGAGTAGAACGCGCGTCTCGCGGCGACTGAGACCACACCCATGGGCGGTCCGGTTGCGTCATCGTGTGTCGCATGGTGCCAATGGGATCGCATTCGCTGACGTCGACCTCTCCGGCGCGAAGGAAGCGCTGAGGCGTCTGCCCCATGCCGACGCCGGCGGTGTGCACGTCGTGATGGCGACCTTCACGCACCACGGTCACGCGCCCGTTCGTTGTTGCTGTTCTCATTCCACTGCTTCCTCGGCTCTTCCTTGACACTCGGAATTTTATCGTTAAAACTCCGAGGAATGGAGGTTGAACCGTGAAGTCACGAGTGACCCTCGGGGAAGTGGCACGAGCCGCTGGCGTCTCCGAACAAACCGTTTCCAACGTGGTCAACGAGCGGCCCGTCGTGCGCCCGCAAACCCGCGAGCTGGTGCTCAAACATCTCGCCGAGAGTGGCTACCGCAGAAACGCCTTGGCTCGCTCGTTGAAGACCAATACGTCCACGCTGATCGGCCTGGTCGTCCCGAGCATGACCAACTCGATGTATGCCGAGGTGGCTGAGTCGGTCGTTCATCATGCGGAGCGTCGCGGCTACACGGTCATGATGGCCGTGACAAAACGTGATCCCATGATCGAACTCGAGGTGGTCAACACCATGATCGATCATCGGGTGGCGGGCCTGCTGATGTCACCCTCTGACCCCGACGCGTTGGCAAGTCATGCTGCTGTCGAGTTCGGGGTCCCCTACGTGGAGGTGCTCAACCGCGGCGTACCGACGGGCTGCGACGTCTTCGAAGCCGACAATCGCCGCGGCGCTTCGATGGCTGTCAAACATCTCGTCAAGCTCGGACATCGCAGGATTGCGTTCCTCGGCGGCCTGCCCAACTCGACTGGGCTCGAACGGTACGAGGGCTACTGCGAGGCACTCAGAAGCGCGGGCATCACGTTCGTCGCCGAGCTGGTGACGAACGGCCAGTACACCCGTGAGGGCGGAGCGGCCGCCTGCGAGCAGAAGCTTTCGAGTGGCCGCCGTTTCAGCGCGGTCTTCTGCGCAAGTGATCTCATGGCGTACGGCGCGCTGGATGCGCTCGCAGCGCGAAAGATCAGCGTTCCGAATGAGATGTCGGTCGTCGGTTTCGACGACATGTCCATGTCATCGCTCCCCGGCATCGACTTGACCACCGTGTCGTTCATGCCCGCGGCATTGGCCGAACGGTCGGTCGATCGGCTCATCACTGCCATCCAGACGCCATCGAAGACGGCCGATTCGATTCACGACGTGGCCCAGTGTCGCCTTGTGGAACGGGGCAGCTCAACGCAGTTCACTGGCGAGGCGCTGATCGAGTGAAGATCATCGACCCGCACTTTCACATCTGGGACATGGACCGGTTTCACTACCCCTGGCTCACCGACCTCCCCTCGGCAGGGGTGTATGGCGACAACACACCGATTCGAAAGAACTATCTGCTCGACGACTTCCTCCGGGAATCGTCGGCGTTCACGATCGACAAGGTGGTGCATGTCGAGGCCGCCGTGGACCCGCGTGAACGGACGCTCGAAACCGAGTGGCTCCAAGCGATTGCACGTGAACCGGAGTCGAGCGGCCGCCCCAACGGAATCGTCGTTGCATGTGATCTGAACGACGCTGACGTTGGGGACACGCTGGACTGCCACATGCGATCAGCGAACGTGCGGGGGGTTCGCCAGATTCTCAACACGAGCGATGATCCCCAGCTCAGTTTCGTCGATGTCGAGCACATGCGCAGCGACAGTTGGATCGAGGGATTCGCCGAGCTGGGCAAGCGGGCTTTGTCGTTCGATCTCCAGATCTACCCGCATCAGATGAATGATGCCGCAGCGTTGGCGCTCCAGTTCCCCGAGATTCAGGTCGTCCTCAACCACACCGGGATGCCGCACGATCTTGGCTCGGCACACTTCGCCGACTGGAGGCAGGGAATGGAGACGCTGGCGGCGTGTCCGAATGTGTCGGTCAAGATCTCGGGCCTCGGAATGATGTTTCACGATTGGACGGCCGAGCTCATTCGGCCGTTCGTCATCGACACGATCGCCATCTTCGGAGTCGACCGCAGCATGTTTGCCAGCAACTTCCCGGTCGATGGCATGTACTCGTCGTACGAGGTGTTGTGGAACGCCTACCTCGACATCGTTCGGGACGTCTCCGACGACGACCTCGCGTCGCTGTTCCACGACACAGCAGAGCGGATCTATCGGCTGTGAATGAATCACCCCAGACCAACCACGACCACAGGAGTTACTCAATGAGCACCAAGCGATGTTTCGTCACCGCAGCCGGACAAGGCATAGGTCGGGCGATCGCGATCGGTCTGAGTGAGGCTGGCCACCAGGTCGTCGCCACTGACCGCGACGAGGAATTGCTCCAGAGCCTGACTGCCGAGCACGGCATCGAGACAGCGGCGTTGGATGTCACGAACACCGCCGCGATAGCGACGTTCGCCGAGCAGCTGGGCAACACGGACACCCTCGTTCATTGCGCCGGCTTCGTGCACCACGGCACCGTTCTCGACGTGAGCGACGACGACTACGACTTCAGTTTCGATCTCAACGTGCGGCCGGCGTTCCGTCTGTCCCAGGCTGTTCTGCCGGGGATGATCGAGCGCAAGAGTGGCTCACTCATCTTCATCTCATCGGTTGCGAGTTCTCTGAAGGGCGTGCCGAACCGAGCCGCGTACGGGTCGACCAAGGCGGCGCTCATCGGCCTCTCGAAGTCGATCGCTGCTGACTTCGTGCGCGACGGCGTTCGCTCCAACTGCATCTGCCCGGGAACCGTCGAGACCCCCTCGCTGGGTCAGCGCATCGAGGACGCGGGCCCGGACGTCGAGAAACAGCGACAGGCCTTTATCGATCGTCAACCAATGGGTCGACTCGGGCAACCCGCAGAGATTGCCGGGCTCGCCGTGTACCTCGCCGGCGACAACGCCGAGTTCATGACTGGCCAAGCAATCGCGCTCGACGGAGGGTTCACGATTTGATCCCCCACTGGCCAGTTCCGTTCGCACGTCAGTTGGGCACGACTGACGTCTGGTTGTCATCGTTGGGTTTGGGAACCGCCGGTCTCGGTGGGCTCTTCGACCAAGTGGACGATGCCGACGCGCAGGCAGCGATCGACGCGGCCTGGATGAACGGCTGCCGATATTTCGACACGTCGCCGTTCTACGGGCATGGGCAGTCTGAGATTCGCGTGGGCCGCGGGTTGTACGGGCATGAACGAGCAGAGTTCTGCTTGTCGACGAAGGTCGGGCGCCTGTTTCGACGACCGGCCGACGTCGAGAGCTTCACTCCCGATGGTTGGGTTGGCGGTCTGCCGTTCCAGCTGCGCTTCGACTACACCTACGACGGCATCATGCGGTCGGTTGAAGACAGCTACCTCCGTCTCGGAATCCCGCAGATCGACATGCTCTTCATCCACGATCTCGATGAGCAATTCCATGCTGAGCCGGCCGACCTCGAGCGGCACCGCACTGACTTGCTGACGAGCGGCTGGAGGGCACTCGAGCAGCTCAAGGCTGACGGGACGGTGAAAGCAATCGGGGCGGGGCTCAACGACAGACCCACCATGCGGTGGTTTCTTGATCACGTTCCTGTCGACGCCTTTCTTCTGGCGCTGCGTTACACGTTGCTCGAAAACGATGTGCTCGATGACGAACTTCCACAGTGCGCGACCGACGGCGTCGGCGTCGTGATCGGCGGCGCATTCAACTCGGGGATACTCGCCTCTGGGGCGGTGCCCGGGGCGAAGTACAACTATGGCGAGGCCCCTCCTGATGTCATGGCGAAGGTCCGCGGGATCGCTGCCGTGTGCGAGCACCACGACACGCCAATGGCCGCTGCGGCTCTGCAGTTTCCGGCGGCTAACCCAACTGTCGCGAGCGTCATTCCGGGCGCACTCAACGCCAAACATGTCGCGGCGAATGTCGCTGCATTTGAGTTTCCAATTCCTCCCCAACTCTGGTCAGACCTGAAGAACGAGGGTCTGCTGCGCGACGATGCGCCGACCCCAACTGAACAACCGACGACGAACAAGGATCAATGATGGCTCTTCGCTCAACGCAATGGTTCTCGAACCCGGACAACCCCGCGATGACTGCGCTCTACCTTGAGCGCTACCTGAACTATGGGCTGACCCGTGAAGAGTTGCAGTCCGGCAAGCCCATCATTGGCATCGCTCAGACCGGCAGCGACCTCTCGCCATGCAACCGACACCACATCGAGCTGGCGAAACGCGTGCGCGAGGGGATTGTGGCCGCGGGCGGCATCTGCTTCGAGTTTCCCGTTCACCCCATTCAAGAGACGGGGAAGCGCCCGACCGCATCGCTCGACCGGAACCTTGCCTACCTGGGGCTGGTCGAGGTGCTGTACGGCTACCCGTTGGACGGAGTCGTGCTCACGATCGGCTGCGACAAGACGACGCCTGCGCTGCTGATGGGTGCCGCCACGGTGAACATTCCAGCGATTGCGCTGTCGGTCGGCCCGATGCTCAACGGATGGGAGGGCGAAGAACGCTCGGGGTCCGGCATGGTCGTGTGGAAGGCCCGCCAGAAGATGGCGATCGGCGAGATCGATGCCGAGGAGTTCATGCGGCTCGCCGCCGACGCTGTTCCATCAGTGGGCTACTGCAACTCGATGGGAACGGCCAGCACGATGAACTGTCTGGCCGAGGCTCTGGGGATGCAGCTGCCAGGGTCGGCGGCGATCCCTGCGCCGTATCGCGAGCGCGGTCAGATTGCGTACATGACCGGGAAACGCATCGTCGAGATGGTTCACGAAGACCTGACTCCTTCGAAGATCATGACGAGGGACGCGTTCGAAAACGCCATCGTCGTGAACTCCGCGATCGGCGGCTCGACAAATGCGCCGATCCACCTCAACGCTGTAGCTGCGCACATGGGTGTGCCGCTCGACAACGCCGATTGGGATCGGGTCGGTCATGCGGTGCCACTCATCGTCGACATGCAACCCTCGGGCACGTACCTCGGAGAAGACTTCCATCGCGCCGGTGGCCTGCCAGCTGTGATCGGAGCATTGCTCGATGCTGGCGCACTGCCTGGCCCAGACGCGATGACTGCCAGCGGAGCGACGATGGGCGAGGTGTATGCCGGCATCTCCGCCTCGAACACCCACGTGATTCGCCCGATCGACGCGCCGCTGAAAGAGAACTCCGGCTTCCTCAACCTTGGTGGAAACATTTGGGACAGCGCCATCATGAAGACTTCGGTGATCTCCGAAGGCTTCCGTGAGCGGTATCTGTCAGACCC
>CAXMZV010000002.1:0-25129 GCA_964199985.1 Candidatus Ilumatobacter isfjordensis
CACCGAGACTGAGTACGTCTACAGCGGTGACTTCACGTTGATCTTGTCGCTCGCCGGACAGACAGGCTCAGGCGTGGCGACCGGATCTGCCAGTGGCAAGTACACGGTTGAAGACGGCATCATTCGTTCGGAGCTGGTCTCAAGTGATCTCGGCATCATCGTCACAGTCGGTGGCGCAACCCTCAACCAGAGTGATCTGGGCAATGCGTTTCTTGATGACAACCCGTTGTTTGACACGCCAGCATCATGCGACGGGCCGACGCTGATGTTCGCGTCCGGGGCGGACGGCGCCATCCGCCACCCGATCGTGCTGACCCCTGCTTGAGTTGCGTCGATCAGTCCGTCGCTGGGCGTCGGCGCAGTCGGTGCGCGAGCTCGTCAACCGCGGGATCGCTGACCCCACCGGTTCGCCGGGCGAGTACGAGCTTGCGCTCCAAGATCTGCTCGCCGACGGTGAGGTCTCCTCGTTCGGACTCGCCCTGGCTGCGTGGCAGTACCGTCCAACCGAGCCCGAGCAACACCATTTCGCGGAGCACGTCGGGTTGGTGTGACTCGGCGGCGACGGTCACCGGGGAGCCGAGTTCAGCGAGTCGATCAACGACGAGTTGACGGCTGTGTGAGTCAGCCGGGAAGAGCACCCACGGCCCCCAACTTGACGGCTTGCCGATTGCGACGCCCGGCGGGCCGTACACGATCATCGGTTCGCTCAGCAGCGACAGTGTCTCGACGCCCGCGATCGGCTCGGGTGGTTCAACGCACACAGCGATGTCGAGTTCGCCGCGTTGCACATCATCGAGCAGTCGACGTGACGACGACACCGACAGTTTGAGGTCGACCTCACTGTGCTCAGTGCGGAAACTCCGCAGGACGTCCGGAAAGTGAACAACAGCCGCAACGTCGATCAGGCCCAACCGAACTCGGCCGGTTTGGGCTGAGCTGAGCCGGTCGGCCCATTCCGTCATGTCACGAGTGAGTGCCACGACCTGTCGGGCGTGTTCCAGTACGGGTGTGGCGGTCACTCTCAATATGCGTCTTCGTCCCACGGACTCGAACATGTCGATGCCGACGCGCCGTTCCAGTTCGGCGAGCCCTTGCGAGAGCGCAGATGCAGACACACCGACGGTGGCTGCTGCGGCGGCCCATGTGGGGGAGTCGGCAATCGCGACCAAGTACTCGAGTTGGCGGATCGAGATGTCGGGCAGCCCGGGATGATTGAGAGCTCGCACCCTGTGCACATTAGTTCAGTCATGCTTCACTGATATTGATATCACGCCAGTTTCGCTTATGTTCGTCTCCATGACCGCACGAAATATCGCGCCCGCTACCGGCAAGCTCGGCGTCCTCACGCCCGGCATGGGGGCCGTCGCAACCACGTTCATCGCCGGCGTCATCGCCGCTCGGCAGGGCATCTCCCCGCCGATCGGCTCGATCGCACAGATGGCCCACATTCGCCTCGGCACCAAAGAAGAGAACCGCAACCCGCTGATCAAGGAGTTCGTGCCACTCGCCGAACTCGACGACATCGTCTTCGGCGGTTGGGACCCGATCTCGCCGAATGCGATGGAAGCCGCCAAGACCGCGGGTGTGTTGCAGGGCAACGATCTCGACGCCATCTCCGCGGAGATGGAAGGCATCGTGCCGATGGAAGCCGTGTTCGATCAGCGCTGGGTCAGCCGCCTCGACGGCGTCCGCGTGAAGGACATCGCCAGCAAGTGGGACCAGGCCGAAGCCCTCATCGCCGACATTGCTCGGTTCAAGGAAGCGAATGGCTGCGATCGTTTGGTCATGGTGTGGTGCGGCTCGACCGAGGCCTACCAGGAGCCGTCCGAAGTGCACGCTTCGGTCGCTACCTTCGAGCAAGGCCTGCGGGACAACGATGACAACATCTCGCCGTCGCAGATCTACTGCTACGCCGCATTGCAGAGTGATGTGCCGTACGCCAACGGTGCGCCGAACCTCACGACCGACCTTGACTGCATTGTCGAGCTGTCGAAGACGAACGGCGTGCCGATTGCCGGCAAGGATTTCAAGACTGGCCAGACGCTGATGAAGACCATGCTTGCCCCCGGCTTCAAGGCCCGCATGCTGGGCGTCCGCGGGTGGTTCTCGACGAACATTCTCGGCAACCGCGACGGCGAAGTGCTCGACGATCCGGAGAACTTCAAGTCGAAGGAAGTCTCGAAGCTTGGTGTGCTCGACGGCATCTTGCAACCCGAGGTCTACCCCGACCTGTACGGCAATATCGACCACGTCGTGCGCATCAACTACTACCCGCCCCGTGGCGACAACAAAGAGGGTTGGGACAACATCGACATCTTCGGGTGGCTCGGCTACCCGATGCAGATCAAGGTCGACTTCCTCTGCCGCGACTCGATCCTCGCAGCACCGATCGTGCTCGACCTTGCACTCTTCATGGACTTGGCCCATCGCGCCGGCGAGAGTGGCGTTCAGGAATGGCTGAGCTTCTACCTCAAGGCTCCGCAGGCTGCAGGCGACTCGCCCGCAGAGGCCGATCTATTCATCCAGCAGACGAAGCTCAAGAACACCCTCCGCGAATGGATGGGCGAACAACCCGTCACCCATTCTGAGGCGGGTTGATCGCCCGAATCAGAGAATCAAAGAGAGGAACCTGAGTTGTCGCGACTCGACAGTAGCGACGGCTCAACGCAGGTCGCTCTCCGGGAGTTTCTCGGGGGAGTAGCTTCACGGCCATGGCTGCGATCTTGATGGACGGAAATGCGTTGCGCGATGAGATCATCGCTGGACTGAGAGTCACCGTCGAGGCAGCTGGATCACCTCCGGTCTGCCTCGCGACCGTGCTCGTCGGCAACGACGGACCATCGCAGCGATACGTCGCCAGCAAGCACAAGAAGGCGGTGGAAGCCGGTCTGGTCGCACGTCATGTCGACCTTCCCGAGACTGCCACCCAGGTCGAGGTCGAGGCCGCGGTCCGCGAACTCACCGAGGACCCGTCCGTGCATGGCGTGCTCGTGCAGCTCCCGCTGCCCGACGGCCTTGACCCAGAGCCCGTGCTCGACCTCATCCCGCCGGAGAAGGACGTCGACGGCCTGACCGAACGCTCGATGGGCAGGCTCGTGCGCAATCGCCCGGGCCTCGTCGGATGCACGCCGCTCGGAGTGATGCGGCTGCTCGAGAAGTACGACGTGCCCACATCAGGCGCTCGGGCAGTGGTCATCGGGCGCTCGACGCTGGTGGGGCTGCCCTTGTCGCTGTTGCTCAATCGCAAGGGTGTGGACGCCACCGTCACGATGGCGCACTCGCGGACGGCCGACATGGCCGCTGTCGTGCGTGAAGCTGACATCGTCGTCGGCGCTGCGGGCCAGGCGGGCATGATCACCGGCGACATGATCAAACCCGGCGCGGCCGTGATCGACGTCGGCGTGTCCCGCACTGATGCAGGCATCGTCGGCGACGTCGACCGTGCATCAGTCGAGCCGGTCGCTGGGTGGATCACCCCGATGCCAGGAGGAACCGGACCGATGACGATCGCCTGCCTGATGGAGAACACGCTGAGCGCAGCACGACTGCAATCAGCGTTCCCGGCCTGAGATCGACGATCTCAGTCGGGGAGACGGTGTGTTCAAGGTTTGATTTCGACGGTACGATGATGAGAGTATGAAGTTCATGAGCGCACCCTCATCTGCCCTCGTCGTACTTATTCGGTAACGCGCCCAGCTTCTGCTGCGTGCGTTCCTCGACCTCCCACTCGGGAGGTCGTTTGCTTTTTCGCCCTCGGTTCCCGAAATCCTCCACCCGTACAAGAAAGACCCAGTCACATGACTGAACCAGCAGCACCAGAACGCATCACCGGGGCCCAGGCCCTGATCCGCGCGCTCGAGTACGAGAACGTCGATGTGATGTTCGGCTACCCCGGCGGGTGCATCCTGCCGGCCTATGACCCGCTGATGGACAGCCCGATTCGCCACGTGCTCGTGCGCCACGAGCAGGGTGCAGGCCACGCCGCCGAGGGGTACGCGCACGTGTCCGGCAAGCCCGGCGTCGCGATGGTCACCTCCGGCCCCGCAGCCACCAACCTCGTGACGCCGCTGATGGACGCCTACATGGACTCGATCCCGATGGTGGCCATCACCGGCCAGGTGCCGACGGCCGCGATCGGCAGCGATGCGTTCCAGGAGTGCGACACGGTCGGCATCACGCGGTCGTGCACCAAGCACAACGAGCTGGTCATGTCCGCGGATGAGATCCCGATGGCCATTCGTCAGGCCTTCCACATCGCAACGACCGGTCGCCCGGGCCCCACGCTGGTGGACATTCCGAAGGACGCGCTCACCAATGAGATGACGTGGCACTGGCCGACCGACGAAGAGGTGCTCGAGTCGCTGCCCGGCTATCGGCCGAACACCAAGGGTCATCCGCGAATGATCAAGGAAGCCGCCAAGCTGATCCTCGCCTCCGAGCGACCGATCGTCTACGCCGGGGGTGGCATCCTCAAGGCCCGCGCCGCCGAGGCGTTGCGCGAGCTCGTCGAACTGATCGACGCGCACGTCGTCACCACGCTGATGGCACGCGGTGTGTTCCCCGACGATCACCCGAACTGTCTCGGCATGCCCGGTATGCACGGCAACGCCACTGCGGTGACCGCGATGCAGCAGAGCGATCTCCTCATCACACTCGGCGCACGCTTCGACGATCGGATCACCGGCAAGGTCGATGCGTTTGCGCCCGAAGCGAAGATCATCCACGTCGACATCGATCCGGCCGAGCAGGGCAAGGTGCGTCGCCCCGACGTCCCGATCGTCGGCGATGCCAAATATGTCATCACCGAGATCGTCCGCGAGATCAAAGCACTCCTGCAGGGCGGGACTCGCCAGGCCGATACCTCGGCCTGGAAGAGCAAGGTGTCGGGCTGGCAGGAACAGTTCCCGATGACCTACGAGCCGTCCGAGCCGGGTGCCTTGCTGAAGCCGCAGTTCTGTATCGAGCAGCTCAACGCGCTCGCTCCCGAGGGCACGATCGTCACCTCCGGCGTGGGCCAGCACCAGATGTACACGTCGCAGTACTGGAAGTTCAACGAGCCGTACACGTGGGTCAACTCTGGTGGGCTCGGCACGATGGGCTTCTCGCTGCCCGCGGCTATCGGTGCGAAGGCCGCAATGCCTGACCGCACGGTGTGGGCCGTCGACGGCGACGGATGTTTCCAGATGACTGCCACCGAGTTGGTCACGTCGACGCTCGAGAAGCTGCCGATCAAGGTGGCGCTGCTCAACAACAACTTCCTCGGCATGGTTCGCCAGTGGCAGGAGATGTTCTACGACGAGCGCTACTCCGAGGTGTTCCTCGACAGCTCGAACGTGCCGAACTTCGTGATGATGGCCGAGTCGATGGGCTGCGTCGGCATTCTCGTCGAGTCGCCCGAAGAAGTCGGTCCGGCCATCGAGAAGGCCAACTCGATCAACGATCGCACGGTCGTCGTCGAGTTCCGCACCGACGCCACCGAGGGTGTGTTCCCGATGGTGCCCGCTGGTTCGAGCAACACCGATTTGATTCTGCACCCCACCCAGCAATCCCGGGCCGAGGTGCTCAAGCCAGAACCGAAGTTGATCGACACCAAGCTGAAGGACGGTCACTGAGATGCCCCGTACACGTGACTATCCGGGTGCGCGTAGCGCCAACACCTACGCGGCCGGGATGAACCACCACATCCTTTCGGTGCTCGTCCAGAACCGCCCGGGCGTGCTCGCTCGCGTGGCGGGTCTGTTCGCACGACGTGGCTACAACATCTTCAGCCTTGCGGTCGCTCCCGCCGAGGTCAAGGGACGGAGCCGAATCACCATCGTGGTCGACCTCGATTCAGCGCCGCTCGAACAGATCACCAAGCAGCTCTTCAAGCTGATCGACGTCATCAAGATCTCCGAGCTCGACCCGGAACGCAGCGTCGAGCGTGAGCTGCTGATCGCAACGATCAAGGCAGAGGCGACGCAGCGCAGCGAAGTGGCGAGTCTCGTCGACATCTTCGAGGGCAAGATCATCGCCGTGTCCGACGCAGTGATCACGGTCAGCCTCGAAGGGCATCCGAACAAGCTCGACGATTTTGAGGATTTGCTCGGCGGATATGGCATCGTTGAGCTGCAACGGACCGGCCGTGTGGCGCTCCCCAAACTCGATCGCGGCTCGCGCCTGCGCGCCGTGAACTGAACCTGATTTCCCACCCAAACATCAACATTGAATTCCCGGTTCCGGATCGACTCGTGTCCCGGGTTCCTGAAAGGTAAGTCACAGCATGGCTGTCACCGTCTATTACGAAACCGACGCAGATTCCTCGATCATCCGCTCCAAGAAGGTCGCGGTCATCGGCTACGGCTCGCAGGGCCACGCGCACGCGCTGAACATGAAGGAGTCGGGCGTCGATGTGATCGTCGGCCTGCGTGATGGTTCCTCGTCGAAGGCCAAGGCCGAGGCCGCAGGCCTCACGGTCATGAACGTCGCCGACGCTGCCAAGGCGGCCGACGTCATCATGCTGTTGGCGCCGGATACTGAGCAGAAGGCGATCTACGACGCCGACATCGCACCGAACCTCGAGGCTGGCAACGCCCTCGCATTCGCTCACGGTTTCAACATCCGCTTCGGCCGTATCGCTCCCCCCGAGGGCGTCGACGTGATCATGATCGCGCCGAAGGGCCCCGGCCACCTCGTGCGCCGTACCTTCACCGAGGGTGGCGGCGTGCCGGCCCTCATCGCCGTCGAGCAGGACGCCACGGGCAACGCCCGCGCCGTCGCCATGTCGTACGCCGACGCAGTCGGTGGCACGCGTGCGGGCGTGATCGAGACCACGTTCACCGAAGAGACCGAGACCGACCTGTTCGGTGAGCAGGCGGTGTTGTGCGGTGGAGTCACCGCACTCGTTCGTGCCGGATTCGAGACGCTCACCGAGGCGGGCTACGCCCCCGAGATGGCGTACTTCGAGTGCCTCCACGAAGTGAAGCTGATCGTCGACCTCATGTACGAAGAAGGCATTGCCGGTATGCGCTACAGCATCTCCGACACCGCCGAGTACGGCGACCTCACTCGTGGCCCGCGTGTCGTCACAGAGGCCACCAAGGCCGAGATGAAGAAGATCCTCACCGAGATCCAGACCGGCCAGTTCGCCGACGAGTGGATTGCCGAGTCCGAGTCCGGTCGTGCGAACTACCACCGCATGCAGGAAGAGGGCAAGCAGCACCCGATCGAAGAGGTCGGCGCCGAGCTCCGCTCGATGATGCCGTTCATCAATGCTGGCAAGCAGAAGGTCGCGGAAGCCTCAGGCGGCGATTCCTGACCTGATCAGAACATCCGAACACGCAGCGGGCCGGTCTCTATAGAGGCTGGCCCGCTGCCGTTTTCAGGTGAGGCCGGTGTCGCCCAATTGCTGCCTGAAATGGGGCGGAATGCTGAGCGAATCTGGCAGAGATCATGCGGGGCCGGAGGCTCGCCGATGGTCAGGCGGACACTCGAGGTGAGACGGATCGGTTGGGGACCCAGCGCCAGACGAGGTACGAGACGAGGGCGAGGAGCCCGATCACCCAGTGGAGGCCGGGTGTGGGGTCGTCGCCGGTGGTGAGCACGGCGACGAGGAGGAACGCGAGGCCAGCGACCAGGCCGTCGCCGACGCCTCGGACGCTGGTGACGGTTGCACGCGTGGCGCGTGGCGCTGCGGCTTGGAATCGAGCGTCGCTGATGACCCAGGTCGTCTCGGTGATGCCGTACGTGACTCCGATGCCGAGCAATGCCCACGGCGAGTCGAGTGCGATGGCAACTGCCGCGATTGCGGTGCCGGCGACCAGCGCGGTGGCGAGGGTCGAGCTGTGCACGTCGGGACGCCTGGCGGCCACCTCGCCGCCGATGATCAGGCCCAGCCACACGGTGAGCACGATGAGCGGAACCACAGTGTCCGAGGCGCCGCGCTCACGTGCGAGCAAGGGGATGTATTCGTCGACGATGAACAACCCGGCGATCAGCGCGCCGACTACGGCGAGGCGGAGCAGCTCGGGCTGACGACGGGTTGCCGACAGTCCAGCGCGGAGCGTCTGCCACCACTCGGAGTAGCCCGTCGGATCGTCGATGGCGGCCGACCCAGCCTCTGCAGGTGGATCGTCGTCGAGTCGGGCGACCCAGCCTGCGTCGGGGAGCGCAAGGATGAGGGCGATCGAGGCGCCGTGCATGGCGACGTTGACCCATCCGATGGCATCGATGCTTGCCCCCAGCTGGAGCAGCCCGCTCGCGGCAATGGTGCCCGCGGCCAGGCCGATGTTGCTGAACTGCCCGACTCGGGCCATCACGACCCCGTAGGTCGAGGCCTGGCCGACAGCATCGAGTTGGTCGTGGATCATCGCTTCCCACGCGCCGCTTGCCGCGGCGTCATGGATCGCCCACAGCACGGCGCCGATCACGAGCCCGGTGACGGTTGGCCAGATCAGCCAGACAGCGATACCGACCGCGCGTAGTGCGAATGCCGAGGCGATCAGCTTGCGGCGGTCGAGGCGGTCAGCAAGCGCTCCCGACGGCACCTCGAGGACGACGGCAAGGGCCGCCCAGATGATGAAGACGACCGAGATCTCCGACGTCGACACATCGTTGTCGTTGAACCACAACGTGAAGAGCGCATACAGCGGTGCAAATTCGTCGACGAAGGCGAGCGTGTACAGCTTTCGGCGGACGTCAGGGTGCTCGACGGGGTCGCCGCGCTCGGCGCGAGCGGGCGCACCTGATTCGTCCACGCCGACACGCTAGGGCATCACCAACTCGCGACTTTCGATCGGTTCCATGCGTCCTCATGAGACCGGCGTCACTTCGGCGTCGCCCAGAAGGGAAACACACATGCTTGCAATCGACTGGACCCAAGGGTTCCAAGACGCCTGGGGACGATGTGGAGGCATTCGTGCCCAAACTTGTCGCGGCCATCGCCGTCTTCATCATCGGCTGGATCGTCGCGAAGGTGATCCGCAAGGTCATCGTCCGGGTGCTGAACAAGATCAAGTTCGACTCGTACGTCGACAAAGGCCGGCATCGGCGCACCGCTCGAACGAGCCGGCTACCCGAACTCAGTCGACCTGATCGGCAAGATCATCTACTTCGGCCTGATGCTGCTGGTCCTCCAGCTCGCGGTCAACGTCTTCGGTGACTCTGACATCTCGAACGCCATCGACGACATGGTCGCCTTCATCCCGAAGCTCGTGGTTGCGATCGTGATTGTGATCATCACCGGCGTCATCGCGAACGCTGTCCGCGATCTGATTTCACCTGCCGTCGCCCATCTGTCATCGGGCGACCTTCTGAAGAAGGCCGCATTCGTCGGCATCTGGCTGATCGGCGGCTTCGCTGCACTCGATCAGCTGCAAGTCGCCACGGACGTCGTCGACACGCTCTTCGAGACCATCGTGTACAGCCTCGGCTTCATCATCGTGATCCAGTTCGGCGTCGGTGGCATTTGGGCTGCACGCGATCGGTTCTGGCCGGCGGTCTACGACCAGTTCTCGAGCGAGAGCTTGGCCACCCCCTCACCCGACGCCGAAGCGGCGGCGCCCGCCGATGCCGAAGGCTGAACACCGCCTCGACGAATCAGATCGACTGACGATCAATGACGGCCACGCTGGGAGCTGAAAGACTCACAGCGCGGCAGTCGGTCGTCGATCGATCGACCGAGCCGCACTCACTGGAACCTGCAATCACCGTGACCGACACCACCAGCCTTGACCCGGGCGGCTCTGAACCCGGCGTTCCGGCCGCGCCGCCGTTCACGGCGATTGTCAACGAGCACGGACCGGCGGTCTACCGGATGGCGAAGTCGGTCGTGCGCGACAGTGCGCTCGCCGACGACGTGGCGCAAGAGACATTTATCAAGGTGTGGAAACACCTGCCCGAGTTTCGAGGCGAAGGCTCGCTGCGCAGTTGGATTCTGCGCATTGCCCACAACCAGGCGGTGTCAACGCTGCGCAAGATCCGCGACAGTGCCACGGACCCATCTCGGCTGCCCGAGCGACACGACCCGATTCCGACGACCCGCGTCGTCGAGGGTCGCATCGCCGCGACCGAGCTGATCGAGGCGCTCGACGAACTGGACGAGCTGTCTCGTGCGATCGTGGTCCTGCGCGAGGTCGAGGGGTTCAGCTACGACGAGATCGCCGAGACCCTTGGCGTGCCGATCCCGACCGTGAAGACTCGGCTGCTGCGGGCCCGTCGTACGCTGGCTCGACGGCTCGATGACTGGAGGGTGAGCTCATGAACATGCAGTTGGTTCACCCCAGTCGGTCGAAGCTGCGCGACTGGCTCTTATCTTTGGCGCCGTCGGAGAAGGTCACCGTGCACGTCGAGTCGTGTGAGCGCTGCGCGTCGCGACTGATCGACCTGGCCGACCGCGAGACCAACGGCGTCGACAAGGCGACCGAGGAAGCGCTGCTCGCCCAGGTGGTCAAGACCGAGTGGGCACCGCCAGCCGATCTTGCCGAGCGAGTGATTCGCAGGATCGATGAGCGTCAGCGTAACGAGCGGGACCTGAACGCGATGCTGGGGTTGTTCAGTGTGGCGACCGAGACGGCGTCGCTGATGCTGCCGCCGGAGCCGAACAAGGCGGTGGATGCTGTGCCGGCGGCACAGGGGGACACCACGAACGGCGAGGCCGCATCACCGCGCTCGCCGACGGAATACGAGGGAGAATCCGAATGAACGAATGGATATCGGCGGCGATCGCCGTCGGGGCGGGCCTCATCATCGGCTCGATCACATCGCGCATCGTGCGCAATCAGATGGTGAAGTCGAAGGTGATCGCGCTGCGCGAGTCAGCAGCGGCCGTCGCCGGGTTGGTGTTCTCTGGCTTCATCATCGCTGGTTTGCTCGTTGCGCTCGGGTTTGTGAGCCCCGACGATCTCGACCAGCTCCCGAGCGACCTGATCGCATATCTGCCGAAGGCGATCTCTGCGGCCATCGTGGTCATCGGCGGCAACATCGCGGGAACGTTTGCGCAGACCGCCGTGGCGAAGGCCGTTGCTGGTTCGGGTGCGGCATCGCGCTTCGCGCCGGTCATCGTCCGCTACGCGATCCTGACCGCAGCGATGATTCTCGCGGCTGCGCAGCTGGGCATCGACACCATGGTGATCAACATCGCCGTCGCAGCGCTGCTGTTCGGTGTCGCAGCCAGCCTTGCGCTACTGACCGGTCTCGGTGGCCGTCAGGTGGCTGGTGAGGTCGCTGCCGGCAGGGTCTGGCGGAGATCGCTGGAGGCGGGTGACCGGATCAGCGCCAGCAACGTGGCGGGCGTGGACATCGACGGTGTCGTGGTCGACATCCACCCAACGGCAATCGAACTGAGCGCGGGGAACGCGACGCTGTTCGTGCCCAATTCAAAGTTGATGGAGACGGTCGTCGAGCGGACGCGATCCACTCCAACGCGGGATTCGGGAGAGATTCACTGACTTTCTTCCGGATTCGCGGTACCTTTTTTGGAGTTCATGTCGTCTCTCTTTCAGCGACCTCATCTACGGTGTAACAAAGCGGAAACAATTCGCCATTTCGGTTTCTCCGTCACCATCCCTCCCGTGTGATCGAAGCCGAGGTGATACGACAGAAGGAGCGTTCTTCGGGACGCTCCTTCTGTCGTTTTCGAAGCACGCACCATCGTCGACGCCTAAATCCGACTTGGTGAGTCGGGAATTGCCGACTAGCGTCGTCCGCCATGACTGAGCAGAGCAACTGGGGATTCGAGACCAAGCAGATTCACGTCGGCGGTGAGCCCGATCCCACGACGGGTGCCCGCGCCGTGCCGATCTATCAGACGACGTCGTACGAGTTCCGCGACACCGAGCACGCCGCCAACCTGTTCGGCCTGGCCGAGGTCGGCAATATCTACACCCGCATCATGAACCCGACGCAAGCGGCGCTGGAGGAACGAATCAACGCCCTCGAGGGGGGCTGCACCACTGCGATCGGTATCCCCGGCACGCTCGTGGTGGCATCGGGCCAGTCAGCGGCGACGCTTTCGCTGCTCACGCTCTGCGAGTCAGGCGATCACATCGTCGCATCGCCCTCGCTCTATGGCGGCACGTACAACCTGCTCAACTACACGATGCCCAAGTTGGGCATTGAAGTCACATTCGTCGATGATCCTGACGACCTCGACCAGTGGCGGGCAGCTGTCAAGGACAACACCAAGGTGTTCTTCGGTGAGGTGCTCGCCAACCCGCGGAACAACATGTTCGACATTGAGGGTGTCTCGGCTGTTGGGCACGAGTTCGGCATCCCGCTCATGGTCGACAACACCGTGCCGACCCCATTCATGGTGCGCCCGCTCGAACTCGGTGCCGACATTGTCGTGCACAGTCTGACCAAGTTCTGTGGTGGCCATGGCACATCGATCGGTGGCGCCATCGTCGACGGTGGCACCTTCGACTATGCGGCATCGGGCCGCTTCCCGAACTTCACCGAGCCCGACCCGAGCTATCACGGCCTTGCGTACTTCCCGGCGCTCGGCCATGGCGCCTTCATTCTCAAGGCGCGCGTGCAGATGCTCCGCGACCTCGGCATGGCGATCTCGCCGTTCAACGCGTTCCTCATCCTGCAGGGCCTCGAGACGCTGTCGCTGCGGATGGAGCGCCACTTCGCCAACGCACAGGCCGTCGCGGAACATCTTGTCGCTCACCCCAAGGTCGAGTCGGTCACGTTCGCTGGTCTGCCTGAGAGCCCGTGGTACGAGCGCACGCAGCGCTACAGCAACGGCGTCGGCGCCGGTTCGATCGTGGCGTTCGAAGTCGTCGGTGGCCAGGATGCCGGCAAGAAATTCGTCGAGGCGTGCGAGTTGCACAGCCACGTTGCCAACATCGGCGATGTGCGCAGCCTCGTGATCAACCCGGCCAGCACCACCCACAGCCAACTCTCGCCGGAAGACCTCGCTGCGGCCGGCGTGGCGCCTGGCTTGATCCGTCTGTCGGTTGGTCTCGAGACGCTCGTCGACATCATCGCCGACATCGACCAAGCCCTCGCCCAAGTCTGACCCAGTCGGTCCGGATCGTCCGATCTCTGCGTCAGCGCGCACCGCTCGTTGCCGGAGGGCAACTCGGGGGGTCGTGCTTCCTTGACCTCGGGCGATCCTATCCCGACTGGGAAGGACGTGAAAGAGAAGAACAGGCAAGCGATAACCGTTCCTGCCTGGCCTTACGTGTCGTCGCGTTGGTCTTTGAGGAACTCTTCGAACTGATCACCGAGGTCGTCGGCGGTCGGGATCTGCGCTTCGGCGCGCCGATCGAACTCGGCTTCGAGCATGCGGACGTACATCCGCAGCTGGTCGTCGTTGGCGGTGATCTCGTCGTGGACTTCGCGCCAGCTGTCGGTCTGGTTGCTGATGTCGCCGCTCATCCATTCACTCGTTGGGAGGTCGAGCACGTGGCCGAGATGGCGGACGAGTGCAGCGACGGCCATCGGATGCTCGGCATTCATCAGATAGTGCGGGATGCCGACGCGGAGCGAAATCGACGGAATATCACGGGCTTCGAGCTCGGCGTTCAAGACGCCGGCGACACCCGTGATGCCTTGATACGAAGGTTGTGACAAGCCCAGGCGTGATGCCAGCCCGGCGGTGGCGGTGCTGCCGGTGACCGGAGGAGTCCGAGTGTGCGGGATCGCTTCGGCTGCGGAGCCGACGGTGACGACCGCCTCGCAGCCCATCGCCACCGCGACTGTGATGATGGCGTCGACGTAAGTCCGCCAGTTGAGATGTGGTTCGACGCCGATCAGTCCAACGACGTCGCGCTGGCCCGGACCGCCATCCGGTGCGGGCCCGCTCCGCTGCAGGACGAACTCATTCGTCGGCCAGAGAATCTCGCGAACGTCGTCGTCGATGGTCACGTGCGGTCGCTGTTGCGTGAAGTCGTAGAACGGGTCGGGGTCGATGGCGCCCACGATCACCGCATGGTCGGCGCTGGTGAAGGCATTGATCGCCTGCGTCGCAGCGCTGGCGACGTCGAACCACCCTTCAAGCCCGACCAGCATGACCGGACGATCGAGCGAGCCGATGTCGCCCATCCCGAAACTCAGCACGTCGGTTGCCTGCATGCAGGCAATCTATTGGCTCAGCTCAGCTGTTCGACGACGTGATCGACGGACTTCGTCAGCGCTTCGATGTCAGCGGTGTCGATAGCCGGGAACATGCCGACGCGGAGCTGGTTGCGACCGAGCTTGCGGTAAGCATCGGTGTCGAGGATGCCGTTGGCCCGAAGCACGGTGCAGATCTCCTTGGCGTCGATCGAGTCGTCGATGTCGATCGTGCCGACGACGTTGGAGCGCTGCGCTGGATCGGTGACGAACGGGGTGGCCCAGTTCCGTGCCTCGGCCCACGAGTAAAGGACTGACGCTGACGCGGCGCTGCGGGCGGCCATGCCCGCAAGGCTGCCGTTTGCGAGCATCCAGTCGAGCTGGGCATCGAGCATCACCAGCGTGGCCACGGCAGGCGTGTTGTACGTCTGGTTCTTCGTCGAGTTGTCGAGTGCGATCTGCAGATCGAGTGATGCGGGGCGCCAGCGATCGGACGACCCGATCTCGTTGATGCGCTCGATTGCTGCGGGTGAGCACGCCGCCAGCCAGAGGCCACCGTCGGATGCGAAACACTTCTGCGGAGCGAAGTAGTAGCAGTCGACCTGCGCTGGGTCCCACAGCAGGCCTCCGGCGGCCGAGGTGGCGTCGACCGCAACCAGCGCGTCGCCGGCACCTTCTGGGCGGTGCAACTGCATCGCCACACCAGTGGAGGTCTCGTTGTGGGTGAGTGCGTAGGTGTCGATGCCGTCTTCGGCGACCGGATCGGGATGTGTTCCAGGGTCGACCTTGATGACCGACGGTTCGCCGAGGTGCGGGGCAGCAGCGCAGGCGTCGGCGAACTTCGAGGAGAACTCGCCGAACACCAGGTGCTGGCTGCGATTGCGTACGAGGCCAAACGTGGCGACGTCCCAGAAGATGGTGGAGCCTCCGTTGCCGAGAACGATTTCCCATCCGTCGGGCAACGAGAACAGCTCGGACAACTTGGATCGCACGTCGCCAACGAGGTTCTTGACCGGCGGCTTGCGGTGCGACGTGCCGAGCAGTGTGTCGCGAGCAGCAACGACGGCATCGATCTGATCATGGCGCACTTTGGATGGGCCACAGCAGAAGCGCCCGTCAGCAGGCAGCAGCTCAGCAGGAATAGTGATCGCGGGGGTCTCAGTCACGGGCACATGATGGCGTCAGCACGGATAAATGGACCCAGGTTTTCAAAAAGAAAGGGTTCTGACGCAGAGATCGCCGCAGCCGGACCGCCTCGGCTCGGATCAGCCTTGGGTGAGGGGGGCGAGATAGGTGGTAGCAAGCTTGTCGTCGTCGCGTTCGCGCATGCCGTCGCGGGCTCGCCGGATCAACTGGCCGGTCTCGGTCTGGTGGAAGAACCATGTCTCGAGCTGGCGAGCACCTGTGTTGTCGGCAAGCTGCAGGCCCGCCTCTTCGTAGTACGCCCGGATGTCCTGGCTGGCGGCGATGGCTGTGGTGGAGTCCCAGCCGACGTCGGCGATCAGTGCGCCGCCTTCGATCTCGATGATCTTCTCGATCAGTCCAACGATGCCGTCGACGTCAGCGACTCGACCGAGCAGTGTGCGGCCGGCGGTCGCTTCGAGGTTTCGGTCATAGGCGTTGCGCAGACCCTGCGCTTCGTCGATGGCGGCATCGAGATCAGGGTTGTGTCGCGGTGGCATCGGGCAGGAGGACGGCTCGGTGCCCTGCTCTTCGATCGTCTCGGGGAAGTCGACGAGAACCGGCACGTCGGTCCGCGGCAGCAGCTCGAACATCGCCATCAGTACCTTCGTCTGGAACTCGGCGTCGCCGGGCTTGCCCAGCGGTCGGCCAAGCGGGAAGTTTACGTTGAGGATCCGAGGCGGTTTGACGGTCTCGGCCTGCCCACGGACGAGCGACAGGCCGACGGTGGCGAGCCCGGCCTTTTCGAAGATGTGGGAGAGCACACTCACGGTGCGCGTGCAGAGCGGTCAAACCGGGGTGAAGATCACGACGTCGACGTCATCGTCGAGGAGCACCTGTGCTGCGGCGGGCCCCGAGTCGTGAATGATCGACGAGAATGTCGCGTCGATCTGTGCGCCCATGAACGACAAGTTGTTGGTGGCGATTGAGCCGATGACGCCGGCCTCGGCAAGCTCGGCGAGGCGGTCGGCGGGGTATGCCGTGTTGATGTCGGCGGTGAGGCCGGCTCGGTCGAAGTTGGGGGAGAAGTGGCTGAGCTGTAGGTCGCGATCCGCCACAGGCAGCACGGTGAAGGAGGAGTCCTGCCAGAGTTTCACGTCGCCGGCGAGGCGCAATCCAGCCGTGGTGCAGATTGCGACCTTGCACTCGCTCAACGGCTTGTCGAGCACGGTGGCCGTGGGAGTGAGGTCGGGGCCGGGTATCCCGTTCACGTTCGACCGGATCATTGCGTCTGCTGACATGAGCGGGACCGTAGCGCTTGCGCCCGCAATCATCCCACCCGGCCAACCCGCCTACTCACACGCCACCTTGACGTTTGCGTACCCAGGACACGTCGCCGGCGACGTGTCCTGGGTACGCAAACGATGGGGGTCGGGGACGGGGCGAGGTCGTAGGATGCGAGACCGTGAACTCCATGTCTCGGACATCTGCTCGTCTCGCTGCCATTGCTCCTTCGGCCACGCTCGCCGTCGACGCCAAGGCCAAGGCCATGAAGGCCGCTGGTGAAAACGTCATCGGTTTCGGTGCCGGCGAGCCCGACTTCGCAACGCCGCAGCACATCGTCGATGCGGCAGCCGCGGCGTGCGCCGATCCGAAGAACCACAAGTACAGCCCTGCCGGCGGCCTCCCCGAACTGAAGCAGGCCATCTGCGACAAGACGCTGCGCGACTCGGGTTTTGAGTGTGAGCCGGCAAACGTGTTGGTCACGAACGGTGGAAAGCACGCCGTCTACACCGCTTTCGCCGCACTCTGTGATCCGGGGGACGAGGTCATCTGCCCGGCGCCGTACTGGACCACCTACCCCGAGGCCATCACGCTCGCCGGTGGTGTGCCCGTCGTGATCGACACCGATGCTGAGTCCGGCTTCCAAGTCACCGTCGAACAGCTCGATGCAGCGAAGACCGACAAGACCAAGGTGCTGCTGTTCGTCAGCCCGGACAACCCGTCCGGTGCGGTCTACCCGCCGGAGGCGGTCAAGGCGATTGGCGAATGGGCAGTGGCCAACGGTGTCTGGGTGATCACCGACGAGATCTATGAACACCTCACCTATGGCAGCCACGAATTCTCGTCGATGCCCGTGGTGGTGCCGGACCTGGCCGAACAGTGCATCATCGTCAACGGTGTGGCGAAGACCTACGCCATGACAGGGTGGCGCGTCGGTTGGATGATCGGCCCGGCCGACGTCATCAAGGCGTCGACCAACTTCCAGAGCCACGCGACATCCAACGTCTGCAACGTGGCGCAACGCGCCGCGATCGCAGCCGTGTCCGGGCCGCTGGACGATGTCGTCATGATGCGCGAAGCGTTCGCTCGTCGGGCGGCAACGATGCACGAGATGCTGAACGCGATCGATGGAGTCACCTGTCCCGAGCCGCAGGGCGCGTTCTACTGCTACCCCGACATGACCGGTCTCCTCGGCAAGGAGATCGGTGGGAAGACTGCAACGACCACGATCGAGTTGGCCGACATCATCCTCGAAGACGCCAAGGTGGCCTTTGTGCCGGGCGAGGCGTTCGGGCTTGCCGGCTACGGCCGGTTCAGCTTTGCGCTCGGCGACGACGACCTAATCGAAGGCATCAAGCGCATCGCCGACCTTGTCAGCTGATTCGGTCAGCTGATCGGGCGGGTTCGGCTGAGTTGAGCTTCGCGCTCAGCATTTCGACGGCGATGACAACCACGACGCCGATGGCGGCGAGCAGCAACGGGAGACCCACATCGTCTGCGGGCGCTGACAACGTCGTGGTGTTCGTGCCGTTGGGCCAGGGCCACAACACGCGAGTCGAGCCGAGCATGAGGCCGACCATCGCGGCGATGACCCAGTTGTGGTAATTGTCGAGCAGCCAATGGAGCAGCGTCGAGAACAGCGCCAGCCCGAGCACGGCGCCGACCGCGAACGCGCCGAGCGAGACGAAGTCGCGGTCGTTGACCGCTCCGAGTACCTCGGTGTACATGCCCATCATCACGAGCAGGAATGACCCCGAAATTCCCGGCAGAATCATGGCGCAGATCGCAATGGCGCCGACCAGGAAGAAGGTCAGCGGCGATCGGGTCACCACTTCCGCAGCGTCCTCGGCGACGACGGTGTCAGACTTCAATCCGAGGAGCAGGAACAGTGCAACGCCCACGCCGAGCATGATGCCCACGGTGGCCCCGTCGATGCGGTCGAGCATTCGGACGGCGACGTAGATCGTGCCGATGACGAGCCCGAAGAACAACGCTGACATCTCGACTGGCTCGTCCTCGAGCAGGCGTTCCAACACTGACGAGAGTGCCGCAATGGCGATGAGGATTCCGCCGAGCAACGAGAACAGCCAGATCCACTCGATACGGGCGAGGGTCTCCTTGAACGAAGTGATGTCGCCGGTGATCAACTGCTTCAATCCGCGAGCGCCGAGTCGAACGTTGTTGATCAGGCGGTCATAGATGCCCAGGACGAGGGCGACCGTTCCGCCAGACACGCCGGGCACGATGTCGGCGGCGCCCATCGCGAAACCGCGAGCGACTTGTGCGGCAGGAGCTGGAATGTTCACGCCGAGAGGCTAGCGACGGTGGGCCACGCGTCAGGCCCACCAGAGCGGGTGACGCAGCGTCAGCCCGGTTGCCACGACGAGCACCAGACACTCGGTGACCTGCTCGACCGCACCCAGGATGTCGCCGCTGACCCCACCGAACGCTCGGCGCGCCACGACGGACACGGCAACGGCTCCACACGCCGCAGCGCTCACGAAAGGCCCGACCCACCAACCGACGCTGAGCGCGGCAATCGCCAGCGCAGCCATGACGCCGACGATCGCGCGTTGTGGCGACAGCGTCCTGGAGTAGTCGGCGCCGAGGCCCTCTTCGGGAACCGGTGGGGCAAGCCCCATCACGGCGACCGCTGCGCCGCGGCCGAGTGTGTGCGCGGCGACCAGTGATGCGAAGGCCACTGCTGGTCCGAGCGCGGCGACGCACGTGATCCGCACCACGATGGTGCCGCACATCGCGGCCACGCCGTAGCTGCCGTGTCGCGAATCCTTCAAGATCTCTCGCCGCTGTTCCGGCGACCAGCCTCCCAATGCGTCAGCTGTATCGGCGAGGCCGTCTTCGTGAAACGCGCCGGTCAGCAGGACACCGAAGAGCACGGCGATCGCTGCAGCAACGAGTGGCGGAACGAGCTCGAACATCCCAACAGCAACACCACCGACGGCGGCGCCGATCATCGCCCCGGCCACCGGGAACCACGGAACCGAACGACTGAGGTCGGGCGCAGCGCGCAGTCGGATCGGAACCCGCGTCAGGAACTGGATTGCACCGAGCAACCCCCACGGCGGCAACCCAGGAGTGTGAGCTGTCGACTCCGGCGTGGTCATGAGCGGTTACGCGAAGAACTCACCGAAGGTCGGCACCTCGGTGATGCCGGCGCACGCCATGCGAATCAGTGGCACGGCGGCCATGGCACCCGAGCCTTCTCCGAGTCGCATGTCGAGGTCGAGGAGTGGTCGCTTGCCCAGGCGTTCGAGCAGCTTGCGGTGCCCGGGTTCGGCCGAGCAATGCCCGACGATGCAGTGGTCGAGCGCGGACGACTCGACCAGCGCGAGCGGTAAGACCGAGGCGGCGGTGATGTATCCGTCGAGCACGACCGGAATCGAGCGATGGCGGGCAGCAACGGTCGCCGCGGCGAGAGCGGCGAGTTCCGCGCCTCCGACTTCGCGGAGGATCTCGATTGGGTCGGTGATGCCAGCAATGCGGCGCTTGCCTGCTGGACGGCATCGCGTTTGCGAGCTAGGCCGGCGTCGTCCACACCGGTTCCTCGTCCGTCCCATGATGCTGTCTCGCCACCTGCGAGTGACGCGGCGATCGCCGCGGCGACCGTTGTGTTGCCGATACCCATCTCGCCGAGGACGAGGAGGTCGCAGTCGAGTGAGTCGATGGTGTCGATGGCGGTCTGGACCACGTCGTCGTCGAATCGCTCCGGTGACATCGCTGACTCCGTACGGATGTCACCGGTGGGGTCGCCGACGCCGACATCGACGGCCACGAGGTGGGCCCCGGCCGCTCGAGCGAAGGCGTTGATCGTTGCTTGCCCGTTGTTGTATGCCTTCAGCATCGAGGCGGTGACGTCAGAGGGATAGGCGCTCACGTCGGCCCGTGCAACGCCGTGGTCAGCAGCGAAGATGACACCAGCCGGCCGCTCGATCACGGGCCGGTCGGTCCCGTGCCACCCCGCAATCCACGCCGCTGTCTCGTCGAGCCAGGCGAGTGCTCCACTCGGGCGAAGGATCTCCGCAGCGCGGGCTGTGACAGCGGCGCGAGCATCTGCGTCACAGCTGGGCAGACCAACGAGGCGGTCGTGGAGCAAGGTCATGGCGAGAGTCTGGTCGATTGTCGATCGGGGACAGAAGTCTCGATACTCAAAGCAGTCCGTCGAGGAGCGTCAACGGATCGACGAGCGGAGTCGCTCGACCGGCGACGAGATGGAGGGAGCGGTTCGCGCTGGCGACGAACTGCTGGTTGACCCGGCCGTGGAGGTCGCGGTAGCGGCGCGCCAATTTGTTGTCGGGCACGATGCCGAGGCCGACCTCGTTGGTGACGACCACGACGTCGCCTGAGTGGTCAACGGCCGCCTGTACCGCCCTGGCCGTCCGTTCGTGGACCTCTTCGTCCGTCTGATCTGCCCACATCAGGTTCGACGTCCACAACGTGAGGCAGTCGATGATGACGAGGCCGGGAGTTGCGCGCCTGATGGCATCGACGAGGTCGATCTGTTCTTCCACGGTGACCCAATCGTCTGGCCGCTCGGCCATGTGCCGATCGATCCGGGCATCCATGTCGTCGTCGCTGCGTGGTGCGGTGGCGATGAACGTGACGATGTTGCCATCGTGGCTCTCGCCGAACCGTCGTCCGATGTCGACCGCGAGTGTGCTCTTGCCGCTGCGCGCACCGCCGATGAGCACCGTCAGCGACATCGTTCAACCCACCCGATCCGGCGACTCAGTAGTCGATGCCGCGCATCGCACGAATGCCGCTGGCGTAAGCGTGCTTCACTTCGGTCATCTCGGTGACCGTGTCGGCGAGCTCGATCAACTCGGGTGCGGCGTCGCGGCCGGTGACGATCACGTTGACGTGTCGGGGGCGGTCTGCGATCGGGTCGACGATGTCGGCGATCGGGAGCCAGTTGAACGACGAGAGGTAGGTCAGTTCGTCGAAGATGACGAGTTGGTGCTCGCCCGCCTGCATCAACTCGACGGCCTTCGCCCAGCCTTCGGCGGCGTGGGCCCGATCGTTCGACAGGTCCTCGGAGTCCCAGGTGAAGCCGTCGCCAAAGGAGAACCAGTCGACGCCGAGCTGGCGCCCCATTTTCTCTTCACCCACGTTCCAGTTGCCCGACTTGATGAACTGGACGACGGCGACGTTCCAGTCACGAGCAAGCGCTCGAACCATCATCCCGAACGCGGATGACGATTTGCCCTTGCCGTTGCCGGTGTTGACGATCACCAAGGAGTCGGCGCGTCGGAGCCCGTCCGGCCGGGGGTCCTCGGTGGGCGCTGCGTCATTCTCAGAATTGCTATCGGTGTCGGCCATGAGATGGGGGAGGCTACGGAGTCCGCAGTACCCTGTCGAATTCACAACACAACACGTCGTGTGCCCAGCGAAGTCCGGTGAGAATCCGGCGCTGTCCCGCAACGGTGGTCTCGAGCCCGCTCTGCTTCACGCAGGGCAGACATCGAGCCTGTCCGATCGCCTGTGCATCCGATGCGACCATCACACCCTCGAGGCAAGGGAAGGTTCGCACCCGGCGCACCGCGTCGGATGGGCCCAGCTTGTCCTCCAAACACCCCTCATCACGAGGTTGGAGGAACAATGCGTTCACAGGAACGACACACCCGTAAGAAATGCGCCGGCGTCTTCGTCGCGCTCGGACTCGCCATCGCCGCATGCGGCAGCGACTCAGACTCGACGTCAGAATCGTCTGACACCGAGGCACCGGCGGAGACTGACGCGCCGACCGACACCGAGGCACCGGTCGACACCGAGGTCGCAGCGGACGGCGAGGCCACGCCAGAGCGCGTGGTCTCGTTGAGCCCGACGCACACAGAGATCATGTTCGCCATCGGGGCCGACGACCTGCTGGTCGCGGTCGACCAGTTCTCGAACTTCCCTGCAGCGGCTCTCGAACTGCCCAATGAACTGTCAGGCTTCGAGCCGAACATCGAGGAGATCGCCGCGTTCGAGCCCGACCTCGTCCTCATCGGTGGAGACTTCACCGGTCTCGGCGACCAACTCGCTGAACTGGGCATCGCGTCATGGGACGGCCCTGCAGCCACGACGATCGAAGACACCTATGCCCAGATCGAGCAGCTCGGCGCAGCAACCGGCCACATCGGCGATGCCGCCGAAGTGGTGAGTTCGATGCAGACCCAGCTCGACGAGACCCTCGCCGCTGCACCAGCCACCGACGAGCCGTTGAAGATCTACCACGAGGTCGACAGCACGTTCTTCAGTGCTGACAGCACCACGTTCATCGGCGAGGTCTACTCGGCATTCGGTCTCGAGAACATCGCCGATCGGGCCGAGGGCGACAACTTCGGATTCCCGCAGCTCAATGCCGAAGCGATCATCTCGTCGAACCCCGACCTGATCTTCGTGCCGTGTGGCAACTTCTGTACGACCACTGCTGACGAAGTCGGCACCCGCCCGGGCTGGGATGCGATTGCGGCTGTCCAAAACGGCAATGTGATCGAAGCCGACGAGGACATCGCGTCACGCTGGGGTCCCCGCATTGTTGAGTACTACGCCGCCGTCGCTGCTGCCATCGAGCAGGCAGCTGTTGCGGTCTGAGTCGATGGGAAGAATGGGAACGATGTGAGTTGATCTGATGACCGGCGAACAACTCGACACCCGCTGGTTTGCCGCGGGCGGGGTGTTCGTGTTGTTCGCTGTCGTCATCGGCGCCTCGATCGGGCCGGCGGGCCCCGACTGGTGGCGGGTGCCATTCGAACTGGTCAACCGACTGCCATTGATCGATTTCGAGACTGGGGTCAGCGACTCCGACTGGGCAATTGTCTGGAAGGTGCGGATGCCCCGTGTCGTGCTCGGTGGTCTTGTCGGCGGCATGCTGTCGATTGGCGGCGCGGCGTATCAGGGCGTGTTTCGCAACCCGCTTGTTGACCCCTACCTGCTCGGCTCGGCAGCAGGCGCTGGGCTCGGTGCCACGATTGCGTTGACCATCGGTCGCGACGCCACGTCGACCTGGCCGATTGACCCGGTGCCGACCGTGGCGTTCCTCTTTGCCATCGCCACGGTGATGGTCACCTACACCGTGGGCGCATCATTCGGTGGTTCTCGTTCTGGCGTCCCTCGTGCTCGCCGGTGTTGCGGTTGTGTCGTTCACGTCGGCGACGCAGACCTTCATCCTGCAACGTAACGTCGAGGCGATTCGTGAGGTCTTCCGCTGGATTCTGGGCAGCCTCTCGCGGGCCGACTGGGGCGACGTCTGGTTGGTGATTCCCTACGTGACGGTCAGCACGGTGGTGCTGTTGCTCCACCGGAGGCACCTCGACGTGTTTCGCGTCGGCGACGAAGAAGCAGCAACGCTCGGCGTCTCGGTGGCCCGGACGCGCCTCGTCATCGTCATCGCGGCCACGCTGGGCACCGCCGCCGTGGTGTCGGTGAGCGGCCTGATCGGGTTCGTTGGGCTCGTGGTCCCGCACATCATCCGCATCGTCGCCGGCGCAGGGTACCGACGGCTCTTGCCGCTCTCGCTGATGGGCGGGGCCGGCTTCCTGATTCTTGCGGACGTGCCGGGACGCATGCTCGCTCGTCCCGCCGAGACGCCGATCGGTGTGGTGACGGCGTTCATCGGCGCGCCGTTCTTCCTGTACCTCCTGCGAACGCGGAAGATTGGCGCATGAGCACGCTCGCCATGGTCGATGTCGGCGTGAAATATTCGCGCCGTGCGCCGCCTGCGTTGACCGGCCACTCCGACACCGTCGTGCCGGGTGAGTGGCTCGGGTTGATCGGTCCCAACGGTGCTGGGAAGTCGTCGCTGCTCAAGGCGATCGTCGGTCTGGTGGATCACACGGGCGAGATCATGATCGACGACGTCTCACTCAGCGCGATGAGTGACCGCGAGCGAGCGGCTCAGGTCGCCTATGTAGCGCAGGACCCTCTGATACCGGATGATATGACCGCTCGCGAGTATGCGCTGCTGGGGCGGACGCCCTACATCGGGTACTTCGGCTCGCCGTCGCGTCGCGACCGCGCGATCGTCGACGACGTGCTCGAACGACTGCGCCTCGGCGAGTTTGCACACCGCGTCATGGGGGAGTTGAGCGGCGGCGAACGCCAGCGGATCGTGCTCGCCCGTGCACTCGCGCAGCAGGCGCCGATCCTGCTGCTCGATGAGCCCACCTCGGCGCTCGACATTGGCCACCAGCAGCAGGCGCTCGAACTGGTCACCGAGTTACGCCAGACCGAAGAGCTCACGGTGATCTCGGCACTGCACGACCTCACACTCGCGGGCACCTACACCGACCGCCTCACCATGCTGCACCATGGCGAAGTCGTGGTGTCAGGCAGTGCGGAAGAGGTGCTCACCGCTGATCGGCTGGGCGAGATCTACCACGTCTGCGTCACCGTCGAGCACGACGAAGGCCAGGTCATCGTGGTCCCGCGCCGCGGTTTCCCGGTCTGAGTGTGAGCGCACGATGATGGATGGTCGACGATGCACCCGGTGATGGTGCTCGGCTGCACCTCTGACGCTGGCAAGTCGCTGCTGGTGACAGCGCTGTGCGCCTGGTTCCGCCGCGAAGGAGTGCGGGTCGCGCCGTTCAAGGCGCAGAACATGTCGAACAACGCTCGCGTCGTGGTGACCGAGCACGGCTCGGGGGAGATCGGCGTGGCGCAATGGCTGCAGGCCCGCGCTGCGGGC
>CAXMZV010000003.1:0-23533 GCA_964199985.1 Candidatus Ilumatobacter isfjordensis
CCCGTTCGCCCCGCGACGGTCGGTTTATCGAGATCCTGGGTCATTACGACCCTCGGCAGGATCCGTCTGGGCTCACGCTCGACAACGACAAGGCTGTTGCCTGGCTGAAGGAAGGCGCACAGCCGAGCGAGCGCGTCGCCAAGCTCCTCAAGGTCTCCGGCGCCACCGAGCAGTTCGAAGCCGAGAAGGCCGCCAAGTGAGCGACGAGCTCGCTCCCACGGCCGTCGCAGTTCTCGAACACATCGTCCGTTCCATCGTCGACGACCCTGACGCCGTCACCGTTGAGGTCGACGAGTCGGGCAGCCGCCCGGCACTGAACGTGCGTGTCGGCGACGGAGACCTCGGTCGCGTGATCGGCCGCCGTGGCCGCACGGCTGCAAGCATCCGCACTGTCACTCGTGCCGCTGCCAGCAAAGACGATGTCGAAATCGACATCGAATTCCTCGACTGAGCAGGCCGGAGGCCGCAATGGCCCGTTCCACTCCCATCCCTGAAGGCTTCCTCGAAGTCGGTCATATTCGACGCGCCCACGGTCTGCGTGGCGATGTGTTCGTGCAACTCGTCACGGACCGCACCGAACGACTCGCTGTCGGCTCGGCCCTCAGTTCACCCAAGGGCGAGGTCACCGTCGAGTCGAGCAAGCTGCTGCCGAATGGTCGCTGGGTCGTCAAGTTCGATCAGATCGCTGACCGCACGGCCGCCGAGACGTGGACCAACGTCGCGCTGCACGCAGCGCCGATCGAGGATGTCGACGCACTGTGGTTCCACGAACTGATCGGCTCCAAGGTCGTCGAGGCTGACGGCACCGAGCGGGGCACATGCACGAAGGTGCTGACCAACCCGGCCGCTGACATTCTCGAACTCGACACCGGCCACCTCGTGCCCACGACGTTCGTGGTCGCACAGGTTGATGGCGTCGTGACCGTCAAGGTCCCCGACGGCCTCTTCGAACTCCTGGACGACTGAGGCGTGCGCGTCGCTTCGTCTCACCCCTTCGTTTGCGTGACGAAATTGGCTGGAATGCGCTCCGAACTTGTGACGCAAACGCTGGAATCGGGTGGCGTGCGATGAACTTGCGGATCGACGTCTTCTCGCTGTTTCCCCAGCTCATCGACAATTTCTGCGCGGAGAGTTTGCTCGGGAAGGCGCAAGAGCGCGGGCTGCTCGACCTGCGGGCCCACGACATTCGGGAACAGACATCGGACGTGCACGGCACGGTCGACGACAGCCCGTTCGGCGGGGGCGCCGGCATGGTGATGAAGGCCGAGCCGATCTTTGCTGCCGTCGAAGCGGCGGCCCCTCCGCGTCCGCTCCTGCTTCTCAGCCCTGGTGGGCGGCGATTCGACCAGGCCATGGCCCACGAGTTGGCAGCGACGGCCGAGACCTCGGGCGGCTTCAGTCTGTTGTGCGGACGGTACGAAGGAGTCGACCATCGTGTGCGCCAGCATCTGTGCGACGGCGAAGTCAGCATGGGCGACGTCGTGCTGAGTGGGGGAGAGGTTGGCGCGTGCCTGATCATCGAGGCCGTCGCCCGCCTCCTCGATGGGGCGATGGGCAATGCAGCCAGCACCGTCACCGAGAGTTTTGGTGAGTCGGGCCTGCTCGAAGAACCCCAGTTCACACGTCCCGCGGAGTTCCGCGGCTGGGACGTTCCGGACGTGCTCCGCAGTGGCAATCATGCACGCGTCGAGCGCTGGAGAAGGGCTCAGCGATTGCACCGCACGCTGCGCGAACGGCCCGACCTTGTTCCCGACCAACTCGACGCTGCCGATCAGAAGCTCCTCGAAGAGTTTCCACCTGTCCCATATTCCTGATTCGCCCCGTATCATTGTCAAGCCTCATCGGCGCGGGTCCGCGCCGACACCAACCTCTCGACTACGCAGGTATCGCCATGAAAGCCACCGATCTCATCGACAACGATTCGCTCCGTACGGACATTCCCGAGTTTCAAGCGGGCGATGAGCTGAAGGTGCACGTGCGCGTCGTCGAGGGCGGCAAGGAGCGCATCCAGGTGTTCCAGGGTGACGTCATCGGCATCCAGGGCGGCGGCTTGCAGGAGACCTACACGGTCCGCAAGCTCAGCTACGGCGTCGGAGTCGAGCGCACCTTCCCCATGCACGCTCCGACTGTGCAGAAGGTCGAAGTCGTGAAGCGCGGCGACGTCCGCCGCGCCAAGCTGTACTACCTCCGGGATCGCAAGGGCAAGGCTGCCAAGATTCGCGAGAAGCGCACCTTCTGATGCGCCGGCCAGCTTGACGCTGGCCGCCAATCGGATGCACTGCCGTCAAGGCAGTCGTCTCCTCGGGCTCAGGGCCCCAGCACACATCACACTGCTGGAGGAACGCGCCCATGGGCACTTCGAAACCATCCACCGATCAACGCAACCGGTCGCGTGGCCAATGGGGCGAGAACCTCGCCGCCGCGTACTACGAGCGCAACGGTTGTCGGGTCATCGACCGCAACTGGCGATCCTCGACCGGTGAACTCGACTTGGTGGTCCTTGACGGCGACACCTATGTCTTCAGCGAAGTGAAGGCGCGGCGTACGGATCTCTACGGTCCGGCGGCTGCGGCGGTCGGGATCGAAAAGCAGCGGCGCATTCGCCAGCTCGCCGTGGAATGGCTGCGTGCACACGACCTCGGCCACGTCAACGTGCGGTTCGACGTGATCGCGATCACCGGCAACGACCTCGACCACCTACCGGATGCCTTCTGACGGGCGACCTTGCTGCCCCGTCGGAGGCGGTATACCGTGGGTATATGGACACCACGACGATCAAGGTGAGCGTCGAGACGCGCGACAGGATCAAATCTTTTGGCGGAGCGACGCACGAGGACACGATCGTGGCGGCGCTTGACCTGCTCGATGAGCAGCGTTTTTGGGCGCAAGCCGATGCAGCAGCGGAGTTCGTCCGGGCGCTTCCGCCTGAAGAACAGGCTCGCCGGAAGGCCGAGACGGCGGAAATCGATGCCGCCTTCGACGCCCTCGATGAGTGACGTTGGCGACATCCACCTCGCGGACCTTGGTGGTGGACGACGCCGTCGCGTGCTGGTCCTGACGTCCCTTCGATTCCATCGTCAGGCCGGCCGGGCGGTCGTGGCCCCGGCAGTTGTTGTGTCAGCGGCTGATCCGCAGCCACCATGGCGGATCGTCGTCGGGCCCGACATCTTTGCCATCGATGCACTGCGAAGCATCGACCTCGAGCAACTCCTCGAACCGATCGGTCGAGCCGACCGTCAGGCGTGTGCGGCTGCCCGGCGGGCGCTGCAGGCAATCATGTGAAGTGACGACAGTCAGCCGAGGAATGCCCAGACGACCAGGGCAGCGGCGATCACCAGACAGATGGCCACCAGGGCGTAGTCGAACGGCTTGGCGTTGTACTTGCGGTTCGGATCGAATCCCACGGCGTCAGTATGGCGCGACGGGCTCTCGGCGAAGGAACTGCGCGGCAGAGCGGAGTTTTGGTCAAGAAGTGCCGGGGTGTGACCGATACATCAATGAGGATCACAGATTCACAACCGGTGATTCCGTATCCTCGGACACTTCGTGGCCCGAGGAGACAAGCGGGCAATCAATCCCCCCAATCTCCCAGGAGCCTCCCGTTGACGACAGAAATCCTCGATTCGCCTGCGCGCCCTGCGCTGCGCACCCGCTTTCAAGAAGCGTGGCTGTCCAACCCGAAGGCCGACCTGCTGTCGGGCCTGGTTGTGGCCCTCGCCCTGATTCCCGAGGCGATCTCGTTCTCGGTCATCGCGGGCGTCGACCCGAAGGTCGGCCTGTATGCGTCGTTCTCGATCGCGATCATCATCTCGATGGTCGGCGGCCGGGCCGGCATGATCTCTGCGGCGACCGGCGCAATGGCGCTTGTCATCGTGCCGCTCGTCAAGGACTACGGCGTCGAGTACCTGTTCGCCGCGACGGTGCTCGCCGGAGTGCTGCAGATCTTGTTCGGCTATCTCGGCGTTGGCAATCTGATGCGCTTCATCCCGCGCACGGTGATGCTCGGTTTCGTGAACGCGCTCGCGATCCTGATCTTCCTGGCCCAGATTCCGTACATCATTCTGGAAGACGGCGACAAGGACCAACTGCCACTGAACCTCGCGTTCATCGCAGTCGGTCTGGCCATCATTTACGGTCTGCCCCGTCTGACCAAGGCCGTACCGTCTCCGCTCGTCGCCATCAGCGCGCTCACTGCCGGGGCGATCTGGTTCGGCTGGTCGCTCCCGACGGTCGGTGACCTGGGCGAGCTTCCCACCGCGTTGCCCGGATTTGGGCTGCCCAACATCCCGTTCACTTGGGAGACGCTGACCATTATTTTCCCGTACTCGCTCACACTCACCTTCGTCGGCTTGCTCGAGTCGCTGCTCACCGCGCAGTTGCTCGACGACATGACCGACAGCGACTCCGACAAGAACCAGGAGTCGCGCGGTCAAGGCATCGCCAACGTCTGCACGGGCTTCCTCGGTGGCATGGCTGGTTGCGCCATGATCGGCCAGTCGATGATCAACTATCGGTCCGGTGGCCGCACCCGTCTCTCGACGTTGGCTTCGGGTGTCTTCCTGCTCATCCTCATCATGGCGCTCGGCGACCTCGTTGCGCAGATCCCGGTGCCGGCACTCGTCGCCGTGATGATCATGGTGGCGATCGGCACGTTCAATTGGAAGAGCATCATGCCGAAGACCACGCAGTCGATGCCGAAGAGCGAGACCATCGTGATGGCCGGCACGGTGATCGTGGTCGTCGTCACCCACAACCTCGCGTACGGCGTCGCTGTTGGCGTGCTGCTGTCGGCGATCTTCTTCGTCCGCAAGGTCAGCCACGTCGTGTCGGTCACGAGCGTGCTCGACCCGGACAATCACGAGCGGCTCTACGCCGTGAGCGGCCAACTGTTCTTCGCGTCGACCAACGACCTCGTGCACGCCTTCGACTACGACGCTGTGAAGGTGAATCGTGTCGAGATCGACTGCAGCGGGGCGCACATCTGGGACACGTCTGCCATCGTCGCCCTGAACGCCGTCGTGGCAAAGTTCGCCGAGCGCGGCATCGAGGCGCATCTGGTGGGCATGAATCGCCACGCCGCTGACCTGCATGAAAGAACCTCCGCCCTCGTCTCCAACGACCACTGACGGTCCAGATGCGACGATTGCTGCGTTCCGTGAACTCCTCGGTGCATGGAGGCACCGTCGCCGTCACGCGCCTTGCACTCCCCACATCTGATCCCGTCAGTTTGGAAAAGGAGATCGATGGATCTGCTCGGGTTCACTTCGGGATGACGCTCCCACGTCACGGAGAGTTCGTAGTGTGGGGAGCGTGATGAAGCGGCTGTTGCGGTTTTCCCTCGCCGTGATAGCGGTCTGCTTGTTCGCGTTCGCTTCTCCCGCCAGAGCGTCGCCGGTGCCTGAGCCTGAGCCTTCGAGTGACACGCCGACGGTCGAGTCTGGGTTGGTCGATGTGCCTGTTGGGTGCGTCGTGCCAGATTCCGCCGACGTCGCATTCATCGGCACGGCTGTGGCCAAGGACTTCGAGAAGGTGCGCTACGAGATCGTGCAGCTCCGCGCTGGTTCGATCACCGGCTATTCGATCGACGGTCTCGTCGATGTGCTCTATCTCGAGGACGCCAAGTTCGTCGACCTCGACGAGGACTACCTCGTTGGCGCACGTTTCGACTCCGACTTCGGGGTGCTGTTCTCGACGATTCGGCCGGCCGAACCGCTGTTCGGCGGCAACGACGTGATCGGCCTGGAAGACACCGACGTCGAGTGTCCCGTCATCGACGACCCCGTGCGTACCGTGCTCCCCGACGGCACGGGCGTCGACTCCGGTGTCATCAGCCCGCTCCTCGACAACAAGCGGACGCTGTTCGCGACACTCGGCGTGCCGACGGCGATCGCATTCGCTGCGTTGATCGGGCTGGTGTTGCTCCGCCAGGTGTGGCACTTCTTCATCAAGGGAATTTTCGAACTCGGCCGCGCCGCGGTGACCCCGACGCCAGACCACAAGTCGATTCGGGTGCGCGAGCACCGCGAAGGCGAAGCCACGTCGTAACTCGACAAGTGCCTTGCGGACGAGCAGGCCGAATCCGACGTCGCCGCCGCTCAAGATTTGCGACACGAACTCGAAACGCCCCCCGCCCCGAGCGAACCTCCAAGAGCCGAGTTTCGTACGACCTCGATGCTGAAGGGTCTGAATCTGGTATCGGAGTTGCCCGTAGCGCTCACCAACTCTGTGACCGCGGGTGTGTACGTTCGACCTTGTGATCGAAGCGGTGGAGATCAGCGGGTACGGGCGTCCGGCATCTGAGGCATTGGCGGCTGCTGTCGAGCGCGCCAAGCAGGCAGGGCCACTCTCGGCGGTGACGGTAGTGGTGCCCAGCAACTTCGTTGGGCTGTCGGCGCGTCGGTTGCTCGGATCGGGTGCGCTCAGGGTCGGTGCACCGTCGGGAATCGCGAACGTCTCGTTCGTGACGCCGTTCAGGCTGGCGGAACTCGTGGCAGCAGATTTGCTGCTCGACAAGGCGCCGATCACGAACCCGGTGCTGGGCGCTGCCGTTCGCCAGGTGCTCGCCGAAGACCCCGACATCTACCGGCCGGTTGCCGACCACGAAGCGACCGAAGCGGCACTCGCCAGCCTGTTCGCCGAGATGTCGAACGTCGACGAGGCGGGCCTTGAGTCGATTGAAGACGAGGGGTCCCGGGCAGCGCTGCTGGCCGTGAAGTTCTACCGGCGGATCGCCGCCAGGCTCGACGGATTCCACACAGAACACGACCTCGCCACCGCCGCAGCCGAACGGGCCGACCTCGATACACGGCTGCCGCCGTTCGGACACGTCATCTGGTACCTCCCGGCGCAGGTCACTCCAGCCATCGGCCGGTTCATCGGCGAGGCGCTGCACCGTGCCGAATCGTCCACGGTCATCGTCGGACTGACCGGCACCCAGAAGGCTGACGCGCCGGTGTGGCTGGCACTCGAAGCTGCGTCGGTTGAGCACGTTCGGAGCACGGTGGATCCGATCCCGACCGGCGACGAGATCGTGTCGGTCACCGATGCACCCGAAGAGGTGCGTGAGGTCTGTCAACGCATCATCGGCCTCGTGTCGAACGGGGTGCGCCTCGATCGCATCGGGTTGTTCTTCCCTGCTCCCGATCCGTACGTCCGGATCATCGAGCAGCAGTTCGCCGCTGCCGAGATCCCAGTCAACGGACCCGACCCTCGCCGTCTTGCGGACTCGGTGGCCGGCCGCACACTGCTGGGCGCGCTCGGCCTGCCCGACGCCCGTTGGCGCCGGGACCGAGTCATCGACGTGGTCAGCGGCGGCCCGCTGCGCTTCAACGACGACCACGTTCGACCCACGGTGTGGGACGAGCTGTCGCGTGAAGCCGGCGTGGTGATCGACCTCGCCGACTGGCGACGCAAGATCGAGTACGACGCCGAACGGACCGAGGTGCGCATCGAGAAACTGCTCGAGGGCGAACTCAACGACTCGGTCGCCTACCAGCTGCAACGACTGCGAGACCGCATCGTCGATGGCCGCAACCTCGTCACGTTCGTCGAACGGCTGCAGCAGCAGGTGCACGCCGTCGAGCAGGCGGCAACGTGGCCGCAGAAGTGCACCGCTGCCGCCGGCCTGCTGCACGCTCTGCTCGGTACCGAGCACCAACACTCGTCGTGGCCCGAGCACGACGAAGACGCATTCGGTCGCGTCGAAGACGCTCTCATCAGGCTGAGCTCACTCGATCAGATCGAGCCGTCGCCGACGCACGCTGTGTTCCAACGAGCGCTCCGCACCGAGCTCGACGTCGCTCGCGGGCGACACGGTCGCTTCGGCCACGGCGTGGTCTACGGCCCGATCGGCACCGCCGTCGGCCACGACCTTGACGCCGTCTTCGTGCTCGGGGCAGCAGAAGGCCTCCTGCCCATCCCGCGCCGGGATGAGGCGATCCTGCCCGAAGTCGTTCGCACGAACTCCCTCGATCAGCTCGAATCGAAAGCAGCCCGGCTGGATCACCAGCATCGAGCATTCCTTGCCGTGCTGGCGTCGGCACCAGCAGGCCAGCGCACGATCACGTTTCCACGTGGCGACCTGCGGTCGAGCCGCCGGACGCTGCCGTCGCGCTGGTTGCTCGACACGGCATCGCATCTGGCCGGAGCGAAGGTCCACGCCACCGACTTCGCCGAATTGGCCCCGGACGTGGTCACCCACATCGACTCGTTCGCCTCGGGTGTCCGAACGTCTGGGGCTGCAGCGAGCGTCGAACAGCGCGACCTCGCAGCCCTCGGAGTGGCCGTCGATCAAGGGCACAGTGCAGCCGACCACGACCTGGCAGCGCTGGTCGGGAAGGGTCTCACCGCGCAGCGGGCGCGCGCGAGCAGTGACTTCACCGAGTACGACGGCAACGTCGGATCGCAAGTCGGAGCCGAGCAATTCCCGCTCCCGGGAGTCGGTGACCGGGCGCTGTCGCCGTCACGGCTCGAATCATGGGCGAGTTGCGGGTTCCGTTACTTCCTCAACTACGTCCTCGACGTCGCCGATCGCGACGACCCGGAACGCACTGATGAACTTTCGGCCCTCGACCGCGGCTCGCTGATTCACGTCACGCTCGAACGATTCATCCGCCAAGCACTCGATGACACGCCACCGGGGCCTGACGAACCGTGGTCCGAGGCAGCCCAAGCGCGCCTCCACGAGATCGCCGACGCGGAGTGTGTCGCCTACGAGCAGGCCGGGCGTACCGGTCGGCGGGTGAACTGGTGGGTGCAGCGCGACGACCTGCACGATTTGCTCGATGCCTTCGTCGCCGCCGACAACGAGTTCCGGAGCGATCATCGCGCCACGCCCCACCGTGTTGAACTCGACCTCGGTGTGAAGTCCGGGCAGGTCGTTCCGGTGACGTTGCCCAACGGTGAGTCGATCACCCTGCGGGGCATGGTCGATCGCGTCGACATCACCGAGGACGGACGCGTGCTGGTCAATGACTACAAGTCGGGCAAGGCCGAGAAATACAACAAGCTCAAGGACGACCCGTTCATGGCCGGCACCACTCTCCAGCTCGGGATGTACGCCGAGGGAGCGATCCAAGACACCGGCCGACAAGCTGCTGCCGCCCACTACTGGAGGGTCGAGCGGCCGGGCAAAGACCAACGTGTCGGCTACACCTGGACGCCGGAACTCCGAGCCCGGTTCCACGACGTGCTCACCGCCATCACGAGCGGAATCGGCGATGGCGTGTTCGCGGCTCAGCCGGGGGAGTGGGACACCTGGAGCCAGACCAACGACAACTGCGGCTTCTGCGACTTCGACAGTGTCTGCTTGCGTGATCGTGGCGACCACGAACTGGCCAAGGCCGACGCACCGGAACTCGCCGTCCGGGTCGCCCTCAGCCCGACAGCGGTCGATCCCGATGCCGACGCGGATGCGCAGACCGAAGGAGGCGTCTGATGGTCGAGATGCTCAGCGACCACCAGGCGCGCGAACTCATCAGCCGCGAGGGGCTCGACCAGACGCTGTTCGTCGAAGCCGGCGCAGGTACGGGCAAGACCACGCAGCTGGTCACCCGCATCGTGAACACGGTGCTCAGAGGTGAGGTGCGGCTCTCCGAGATCGCCGCCATCACCTTCACCGAGGCCGCTGCCAGCGAACTGCAGTCACGCATTCGTGTCGAGTTCGAGAAACAGGCCCTGACCGAAGACCCGAGGCACAGCGAACTTGCTGAACAGGCAATCGCTGACGCCGACCTCGCAGCGATCTCCACGGTGCACGGCTTCGCCAGCCGGATCCTGACCGAGTTTTCCGTACTGGCGGGCCTGCCGCCGAGGGTGAGCGTGCTCGACGAGGTCGCCTCACAACTCGAGCACGAACGTCGATGGGATCGCTTCGTCGACATCCTCAACAACGAGACCCAGTTCGAGGAACTGATGTACCGAGCGGCGCTGATCGAGGTGCCGTTGTCGCCGCGCTATCGGGGGCACGCATCGTTCAAGGACGTGGCGTTCCACTTTGCCCAGAACTGGGACCGTCTCGCCGACTTGGAGGGCACCGCAGCCACTGGCGAGCTTCCGCCGATCGACTTCGGCGCCTTCGACCAAGCGGCGGCTGCTCTGGCCAACTCGGTCGACTCCTGCACGGATCGTGGCGACAAGCTGTACGAGCACCTGCAGAAGATTCTCCCCGAGATGCACCATGCCGTCGGCATCGCCGATCCGCATCGCAAAGTGCGCCACCTCCAGTCGCTGCGCAAGCGGTCGCGCCCAGATCCCAAAGTGAAGGGTCGCCGCATCATCTGGGGGCGCAGCGGCAGTGGGGCCAAAGGCAAGTGGTCGGTTGCGCCGGACGACATCAAAGACCTCATCGACGACGTCAGTGACGCCCTGTGTGGCGTGCTCAACGATGTCAGCGTCGGGGTGCTCGACCAGTTGATGCGCCTCACTGCGACCGAAGTCGTCAACGCAGCAGCCGAGCGCAAACGGAACGGTGGCCTCGAGTTCCACGACCTCCTCGTGCTCGCCCGGCAAATGCTGCGCGACCAACCGGAAGTCCGTCGTGCACTCCACGACCGGTACCGCCACGTGCTGCTCGACGAGTTCCAGGACACCGACCCGATCCAGATCGAGTTGGCGTCGCTCATTGCCGCCACGCCTGACGACGAACAGCCCGAACGCTGGCAGGACCACCGAGTCGAGGGTGGTCGATTGTTCTTCGTCGGCGACCCCAAACAGTCGATCTATCGATTCCGTCGCGCCGACATCAAACTGTTCCTCGAAGCCCGAGACACGTTCAGCGCGACCGTCGGCGGCGCCGTGCGGCTGGACACGAATTTCCGTACCGTGCCGCCGATCATCGACTGGGTCAATGGCCTGTTCAGCGAGGCAATGCCCGAAGAGATCGCCGACGCACAGCCGCGGTACGAACCGCTCCACGCCGGCCGTGAACTCGACTCAGGCGCGGTCCACCGGCCGACGGTGCTCGGTGGCGCGCATCCTGATCCTGACGTCAAGGCGGGCCCGTTGCGCGTCGCTGAAGCTGCTGACGTCGCTGCGATCATCAACGACATCACCGCTCGGCCCGAACAGTGGCCGGTGCAGGACGAACGGACCAAGCAGTGGCGGCCGGCTCGCCTGAGCGACATCACGATCCTCATTCCGACCCGCACGTCGCTGCCGTTCCTGCGTGAGGCCCTGACCAATAACGAGATCCCGTACCGCCTCGCCACCGGGACGCTCGTCTACGACACGCAAGAGGTGCGTGATGCGCTGGCCGTCATGCGCGCCGTCGCCGACCTCGGCGACACACTGAGCCTCGTCGCGGCACTTCGGTCGCCGCTCTACGGCTGCTCCGATGTCGACCTGTTCGTCTACCGCCAGGCCAACAAGCGCTGGAACCTCCGCAGCGGGACCCCCGACCGGCTCCACGAGGATCATCCGGTGGTTGCCGCTCTGGCCCACATGCGTTCGCTGTGGGAGCAACGCTGGTGGCTCAGCCCAGCGACGCTGCTCGAACGAGTCATCCGCGAACGCCGAGGCTTCCTGCTCGGATACGGCACACAGCGCCCCGCTGAAGTGTGGCGACGGCTGCGGTTCATCATCGACCAGGCACGTGCCTTCGAAGAGTCCAACGGTGGAGGGCTCAGCGCCTTCCTCGACTGGGCCGACCTGCAGAGCGCCGAAGGCTCGCGCGTGCACGAACCCATGCTTCCCGAGACCGACGACGATGCGCTCCAGATCATCACGGTGCACGGCTCCAAGGGCCTCGAGTTCCCGATCACGATCCTGTCCGGCATGACGACGAAGGCCAGTGGCAAGCGCAACGGCGTGTCCGTGTTGTGGAGCGAGACCGGCCCGCCCGAAGTCAAACTGCGGGCAGGTGTCGCCACGTCCGAGCACACCGCACGCGCCGACATCGAAGAAGAAATGGGCGCCCACGAGAAACTCCGCCTGCTGTACGTCGCGGCGACACGTGCGCGTGACCACCTGATCGTCTCGGGCCACCACAAAGCCGAGACAGCGTTCGACAACACCTACGCCACGCGGCTCGCCGCCTTCGCCGACGAATATCCGGAGCTGAGTCGCCAGTTCCAATCATCCACCGACGAGAACCAGTCGGTTGACGTGCCGCCACCAGGCGCCGCCGCGGTCTCTGATACACCGCACGCGCCCGCCGACGACGCGCTGGCGGAGCGTGCCAGGTGGATCGAGGAACGCAGGGCGCTGCTTGCGCCACACGATTCGCCCTCGGCGTATTCGGCAACAGCGATTGCGCGGGCCGTGGACAACTCGGTGGTCGACACCGACACCGACGAACTCCCCGACAACGACACCAGCCCAACCGTCGTCCGCAAGAAGGGCCGCGCCGGTTCAGCCATTGGCAGCGCCGTGCACGCCACGCTCGAGTTCATCGACTTCGCCGACCCGGTCGACCTCGACGCGCTCGTCGCCCGTCAGTGCGAACTCCATGCGATCGTCGATTCCGTCGACACGGTCGCGGCGCTCGTCCGATCTGCGCTCGGCTCCGACGCAGCCGGCCTCGCACTTGAACACCCGTCGTACAGAGAGTTGTACGTCGGCGCCCCGCTCGGCGACGTGATGGTCGAGGGTTACATCGACCTGCTTGTCCAAACCCCCGACGGCCTCATCATCATCGACTGGAAGACCGACAGCGCATCGTCACCGAAGGAGATCGACGCCAAGCTCGCCGCCTACGAACTGCAGGGTGCCACCTATGCCGTGGCGCTCGAAGAGAGCACGGGGATCGATGTGATCGACTGCCGCTTCGTGTTCTGCAAGGCGAGCGGCGCGATCGAGAAGTCCGTCGTCGACCTGGCTGGAGCGAAGCAACGCGTCCGCGACGCCGTGGCCGCCGGTCTGCCGTTCGATTCGGCTGCTCAGGGAGGTGGCGATCAGGCCGGCCAAGGCGCATCCGGGCCGGCGCCGACCGAGACGATCTCGCAGCCGAGGCTCTTCAACGACCGAAGCGCCGCCGACTCGACCCCGTCGTTGGGGCTCAGCACCACGATCGCTCCACCGGAACCTGTGTAGTTGGCGGACGCGCCCGCGTTCCGGACGGCTTCAACCATTTCGACATGGCCGGGCACGAGGTCGATCATCCTCGCCCGGAGGTCGTATGTCGCGTCCATCGACGCACCGAGCGACTCGGCGTCACCGGCAACGAATGCGTCGCGGGCCGAAATCGCGTGGGCCGACAACTGACTCATCGCCGCTCGAACGGTTCGGTCTCCGGCGTCGAAGCGTCGCCGAAGGTCGCCGTGCACCAGTTGGCTCGGCTCGGACAGGTTTGGGCGGTGGGCCACGAGGAATCGCATGTCGGCGCCCGGCACCGCCAACTGCGAAGTGTCGCGATCCTCGCCCGGTGCTGGCTCGGCTCCGAACTCGCGGGGCGTGTCGAAACGCATCAGCACCGGTCGGCCGTGGCTCTGCACCAGGCGATCCTGCATGCCCGCCGTGATCCCGAGCCGACCGGTTTCGACACCGAGTGCGATGCCGGCCACTGCGAAGGGACGGGGGAGCGGTCGGGCAGCCGCTCGGTAGAGCGCCCGGAGCACGCCGACCACGATCGCGCTCGAACCGGCGAGGCCGACCGACAACGGGATCGTGGTGGTCACCTTGATCGAGCACGTTGGTGGCCGCTGGCCAGCGTTCTCGATGAAACTGGGGATGGTCGCCAAAACCAGAACGTGCGGCGTGTCGGCATCGACCTGCCCAAAGGCGCCTGCCAGCTCGTCCCAGCCGTCGAACTCGCGCTGACCGGAGAGTTCATCCGAGATCGACCAGTGCTCCGCCGGCTGCACCGTCACGGTTGCGGCGTACGCATCGACCGGTATCGCAAACACGGCCCCGGCATAGCCGTCGGACGGGTTGCCCGCGAGAGCGGCACGGGCAGGCACGCGCTCGACAATGAGCTCGTCGTTGCCTCGCTCGTCCACCTCTCGGTTGTAGCACGTCCTCTACGTTGACGGAATGTTGATCCGACGGGCGACCGACGCCGATTTCCGCAACCTGTGCATCACGGCGATGAGGGCTTTCCGCGACGATCCGGTGATGCGGTGGCTCTACCCGGACGATGCGGTGTACTTCCAGCCGAACGGGGCGGTCTTCACGGGAGCCATGACGAATTGGCTTGCTCACCAGCAACCCTGGTGCACGGACGATTCAACTGCGTTGGCAATTTGGTTCCCGCCCGTTCAACCCGGAGTGCCCGAGCCGGAGCACATCGCCGTCGGGCCGCCCCCGACACCCGAGATGCTCGCCCGCTTCGAGCTGATCGGCCCTGCGATGGCGGCGCACAAGCCCACCGAACCGCACTGGTATCTCCAGCTCCTCGCCACGCACCCGGACTGGCAGCGACAGGGGCTGGGAATACGACTCATGGAAGTCGTGTTCGAGCAGGCCGACCCCGAAGGCCTCCCGTGCTATCTGGAGACCGAGCGTCCGGAGCTCGTTGCCTACTACCGCCACCACGGTTTCGACGTCCGCAGCGAGTGGGACGTCGATCCCGACGCCACGCTCGGCGAGGTCGGCCCCCACATGTGGGGCATGTTCCGCCCCACCCCGTAGCCCGAACCCGCCGCACCCTCACCGAAAAATGTCGGCTGATGCCCGCTCAGCGCATGTGAGTGGTCATTTTTCGGAACGCGGGCGGGGGCTCGATGCTGTGGTCAGGCGATGGCGGCGTGGGCGCGGGCGCGCAGGTCGCTCACGGCGTGTTCGAGGCCTTCGGGATCGCGGTAGAGCGCACTGCCAGCGATGAGGACGTTAGCGCCTGCAGCTGCGGCTCCAGCGATGGTGTTCGGGCCGATGCCGCCGTCGACTTCGAGTTCGATCTCGTCGCCGCGTCCGGAGTCGTCGAGCATCTTGCGGACCTCGGCGATTTTCGGTTCCATCGTCGAGATGTACGCCTGACCGCCGAAGCCCGGGTTGACGGTCATGACGAGGACGAGGTCGACGAGGTCGAGCACGTGCTCGATGGCAGATGCTGGCGTGGCCGGGTTGAGCGCCACAGCGGCGTTCCCGCCGAGTTCGTTGATGTTGCCGAGAGTGCGATGCAGGTGGGTGCAGGCTTCAGCGTGGACGATGAGCCGCGAGCAGCCCGCATCGATGTACTCCTTGGCCATCACATCGGGTGTGTAGACCATCAGGTGCGCCTCGAACGGCACCGTGCAGTGCTGCCGAGCCGACTTGATGACGTCGGGGCCGAATGTCAGGTTGGGGACAAACTGGCCGTCCATGACGTCCCACTGGATGAGGTCGACGCCAGCTGCCTCGAGGGCAGCCACCTCTTCACCGAGCTTGGAGAAGTCGGCGGGCAGGACGGACGGGACGATCTGAATCGGGCGGGCCACGGCGCTGAAACTAGCGGGGCGTCAGTCGTCGCCCGGAATCTGGAGGCGGCTTGATGGTGCGGCGAGCCTGTCCGTTTTCGTCCCGAGGTGCAACGGACCGGTCAGTCGTGGGTGGAGTTGACGCCGTTCCATTCTTCGTCGTCGGAATCCCAGATGTCGTTGCGGCGCTCTGACTTGGTTTTCCAGCTCTCCGCTTCGGCCTTGCTCGGGTAGGGCCCAAGCGTGTGGTCGGCCGGGCCACGGTTGTCAGCGCGCACGGCAATCTGCTTGTCGAGGTCCCAGTACCAATCGGTGTCGTTGGTGTCGACGACGCGATCGTTCTGCGGTACGGCCATGGCGACATCCTCTCATGGTCTGGTTCCGCCGGACATCGTCCTACGCTGAACTCATGACATTGACCGTTCGACCAGATCGCCTCGTCGCAGGCGGTGACGCCATGGCACGCGACGTCGATGGGCGCGTCGTGTTCGTGCGCGGCGCTCTGCCCGGCGAAGAGGTCGAGGTCGCGATTGAGTCGGAGAAGAAGGACTTCGCACGCGGTGCCGTCGGCAAAGTACTCGAAGCGTCTCCCGATCGCATCGAACCGCAGTGCTACCACCGTCGTGCCGGGTGCGGAGGATGCGGCTGGATGCACGTCGAACCGCTCGCTCAACTCGAAGCGAAGACCGAGATCGTTCGCGAATCCCTCCGTCGCATTGGCCGCCTCGACCCAGATCTCGTCGATGGTCTCGTCGACATGGGCGACGCCGTGAACCCTTTCCGGTATCGCACGACGATTCGAGTCGTGGGTGCACCCGACGGTGGCCTCGGGTTCCGCGAGGAGGGCACCAACACCGTTCTGCCCATCAACAGCTGCGACGTCGCCGACTTGGTCCTTTCCGATCTCCTGCCTCAACTGGTCATTGCGCCAGGGGTCGAAGTCACGCTCAGAACGTCGATCTCGACGGGTGTCGTCACCGCACGGTGGACCAAGCCGAAGGGCAAGCCGGGAACGGGACTGGTCAGTGGCATCCCTGAGGGCGTCCACATCGGTGACCGCGCGTTCCTTACCGAGGATGTCGACGGTCATGAGCTGCGCGTCTCGGCGGGATCCTTCTTTCAGTCAGGCGTCGAGGCAGCCGAGTTGCTGATCGATGCCGTGCGCCGGGCTGCACCCGAACTCGCAACCGCCCGCCATGCCGTCGATGCGTACGGCGGGGTGGGACTGTTCGCCGCAACGGTGATGGCCGACGTGGCCAAGGTGACCTTGATCGAGTCGTCCAAGTCGTCCTGTTTCGACGCCGAGCACAATCTCGCCAGCCGCGACGTGAACGTCGTTCGAGGCGAGGTCGGAAATTGGGTTGCACCCGAGGGTGCCCCGATCGACGTGATCGTTGCGGACCCGGCGCGATCGGGGCTCGGCAAGCCGGGAGTCAACGCGCTCATCACTGCATCACCGGCGCCGATCGTCCTCGTCAGCTGTGACCCGGTCTCGCTGGCTCGGGACACGACGCTGCTCGCGGCGGAGGGCTATCACCCCGAGCGCGTCGAAGTCCTCGATCTGTTCCCGCAGACGCATCACGTCGAGACGGTCACGAGGTTCACGCACCCGTGACCCAGCATCTTCCATCACCATCCGAAGATTCTTCGACGACTCGGCATCCGGATCCATCGGAGCTCCGTAGAACTGATGTGAGGATCGATTACGCCGAGGTTTCAGATGCCTCCCTGGTTGTTTCCATCGGCCGTTACCAGCAGGCCGCATTGGCCGAGGCGTACCGCCGCAATGCCGGCGCCGTCTACGGGTTGGCCAAACGTCTGCTGAGCGATCATGCGCGTGCCGAAGAGGTTGTGCAGGAAGTGTTCTTGCGATTGTGGAACGCACCGGACCGATTCGACCCCGAGCGCGGCACGCTGCGCAGCTACCTGTTGGCGCAGACGCACGGACGAGCAGTGGACATCATCCGCTCCGATGTCGCACGCCGCAATCGCGAGGAGCGAGAGTCTCGCGAGCAGGCCGAGGGCGGCTACGACCTCGGCCGGGAGGTGTGGGACATGGCGCTCGCAGGGCATGTCCGCGAAGCGATGCAAGTCCTCAACGAAGGCGAACGGGCGGCGATCGAGCTCGCTTACTTTGGTGGGAGAACGTACAAAGAGGCCGCCGAAGAACTTGGCGAAGCCGAGGGCACGGTCAAGAGTCGAATTCGAGTCGGACTGAAAAGACTCCGAGCGGAGCTGGTGCAAGCCGGCGTGACGGTTGGATCGGAATGACGATGGGTGGAAACATGAACGACGTGCCCGACAGCTATGAGCTCGACGAGATGCTGGGCGCCTATGCGCTCGACGCAGTCTCGTCGGACGAAGCGCGCCGTGTCGAGGACTATCTCGCCATCAACCCGAAGGCCGCTGCCGAGGTCCGGGAACATCGCGAAGTCGCCACGATGTTGGCATTCACCGGTATGGACGCCCCTGAGGGATTGTGGAGCCGTATCGAGCAGGAGCTCGATGCGCCGGCACCGGTGCCGGGGCCCGAGCTGGCCAAAGTGATGTCGATCGACGAGGCGCCGAGCCGTCGGCGATTTGCGTCGATCGCTCCGTGGGTCGCATCGGCTGCGGCCGCTGCAATCATCGCTGTCGTTGCGATCGGCATTACTGATCGAGCAACTGCTCCGACCGACCCGCTTGTCGCTGCGTACGAAGAGGCCGACGCCGACCGTGACTCCACCAGGGCAACGCTCGTGGCCGATGGCTCGTCGTTCGAAGCGGTTGCGGTGATCGATCAGGACGGCCACGGCTTCGTCCGTGCAGGTGAGCTGCCCGCACTCAGTGCCGACCAGACATATCAGCTGTGGGGTGTTGTCGACACCGGTGCCGATGAGCCCGATGTGATCTCGCTGGGCATCTTCGGGCCGAACCCCGAACTCGAGACGTTCACGACCGAGACGCCCGTCGTTGCGCTGGCGATCACGATCGAAGAAGCGCCGGGCGTCATCTCGAACGGCAACCCAGACGGCATCTACGTCGGAACCACTGGTTGATGGCCGGGCAGGCCGCGTAGCCTGCCGGGGTGATTGCACCAACGTTGTCTCAAGAAGTCGCAGCCGCCCTCGCCAGCGGCGATGCGGTTGTTGCGCTCGAGTCCACCATTTTTTCGAATCTCGGTCTGCCGTCTCCGGCAAACTCCGACGCGCTCGATCGTTGCCTCGACGCAATTCGGCGTGGGGGAGCGGTTCCCGCTGTGACAGCGGTGCTCGACGGGGAAGTACGGCTCGGCCTGGAGGCTGATGAACACGACCGAATCCTCGGTTCGGCGCGCAAAGCAGCCGAGCGCGATGTCGCGGTCGCGGTCGCGCAGGGATGGGAGTTCGGTGCCACGACAGTCTCGGCGTCGGTCGCGATTGCCGCGGCGGGTGGCGTGCGGGTGTTTGCCACCGGCGGTCTGGGCGGCGTACACCGCGGCGCCGAGGTGACGGGCGACGTCTCTGCCGACCTCGATGCGCTGGCTCGACACAGCATCGTCGCCGTGTCGGCCGGAGCGAAAGCGTTTCTCGATCTGCCGCGCACGCTCGAGTATCTCGAGACGGCGGGCGTCCCGGTCCTCGGATGGCGGCACGATTGGTTCCCGGCGTTCTACACCCGATCGTCAGGGCTTCCGGTGCCACACCGGGTCGAGACGGCCGACGAAGTCGCCCGTGTCTCGGAGTCGCTCACGCGTGCGGATTCGGGCTTGCTGCTCACGGTGCCGATACCGGAGGCCGACGAACTCGACGCCGCAGAGCTGGACGGCGTACTGGTCGCAGCGCTCGCCGAATGCGAGGCGTCAGGCATTACGGGAGCGGCCGTGACGCCATACGTGCTCGGCCGAATCGGCGAGGCGACCGAAGGCCGAAGCGTGCCAGCGAATCTCTCGCTCGCGGAGAACAACGCCGTCGTTGCCGCCGAAGTCGCTGTGGCGATCGCACGGAGCTGAATCCCTGATCAGCGCGTCAGGGCAGTGATGGCCTTTTCGGTTCGATCGAGGAAGCGGACGCGTGCGTCGTCGGGGCATCGGTCGATGTTGTAGATCGCCAGCCACGACGTTCGGCAGAAGCGGTGACACATCGGGCGGAGCGACCGAGTCAGCGTGCGCTTGCCGCCCTCCCCTTCGAGTGCGTTGATGTATTTGGGTGATCCGTGGGTGGTGACCGCCACGATTCGTTGCACGTTGTCGAGTCGCGGCCGCAGCCGGTTGGCACCGGCGGGGAGTTCCCATGCGACGCCGCTCACGAAGACTCGGTCGAACCAGCCCTTGAGCATTGCGGGTTGGCCCGCCCACCAGGTCGGGTAGACGAGAATCAAGGTGTTGCACCACTGCAAGGCCTCAGCGTGCTCGCTGATCGTCGGGTCGGTGCCATCGTCGAGATGGGCGGCCCGCTCGGACGCACTGAATTCGGGAGTGAAGCCGTCGGCGTAGAGGTCGATGAGCCGGGTTTCGGCATCTGCAACGTCGAGTCCGGCGAGAACACGGTCGCGCAGCGCTGCAACGTACGACGTCGGCGACGGATGGCAGTACACGACGAGGGCTCGCGTCGATCGGTTGGGTCGACGTCGCGGCAGTACCTGGAGCGCCATCAGAGTGACGCCATCGTTCGTTCGACCGACGCCGCGAATTCCTGGCGTTCGGAATCGGTCGAGGTGTCGACTGAGTAGAGCCCGAGCCACCGGGTTCGAGTGCGCAGCCCACAGCTCATTCTCAACGCGCGGGCAATCGTACGGCGGCCATTGTCGTTGATGAGGCGGACGGCGGCGCGGGGTGATCCATAGGTTGAGATGCCGACGAGGTGGCGAACGTTGCCGAGGCCGGGCTTCACCTTGCCGGTCCGATCGTCGAAGTTGAACCCCACCCCTGGCACGATGACGCGTTCGAGCCAACCCTTGAGGATCGCCGGCAATCCGCTCCACCAGGTGGGATACATGAACACCACAGCTGTGGCCTTCTTGATCAGGTCTGCATGCTCGGCGACCATCGGATCGAGGATCGGTTGGTCTTCGTGGTACGACGTGCGCTCCTCCTCGCTCATCGCAGCGCGGAAGCCGAGTGCATACAGATCGAGCAGTGCGACCTCGTACCCGGCGGCTCGAAGGCCGGCCTCGGCTCGGGCGGCCAGCGCGTGCGTCAGGCTGTCGTCGCACGGGTGAGCGACGACGATGAGGGCAAGCACGGCGACATCTTGGCGCAGTCGAGCGCCCCACGCCAGCTCGTCGCAGCGGGTCAAAGGCGGCGGTCAGTCAACGGCTGCCGCAGCGGCAAGGAGGTCGGCTCGTCGGTCGGACCGCAGTGTGATGAACTGTGTGCCGGCAACGAAGAGCAGCAGGAAGGCGAACATGATGTTCGAGACCGATGTGCTGATGCTGTCGGCAATCATGCCGCCCATCACGGCGGTGACCGCGCCGCTCAACCCGGCGACGGCGGCAACCTTCAAATCGACGTAGGCCGTCTTGCGGTTGCGGATCGTGCCGACGATCGAGGTCGGGACGATCACGGCGACCGATGTGCCCTTCGCAACGACCGGAACCATGTCGAGGCCGACAATCATGGCGGGCACCATGACGACGCCGCCACCGATCCCCAGCAGGCCCGACAGGGTGCCGGTCGCGAGCCCGATGAGAACGAGGAGGAGCGCCGTGTAGACGGTGGCGTTGTCTCGCCCAGCCGTTTCGGATGTCATGAACAAGCGGGCCGCCGTCGCGAGCACGGTGACGATGAAGATGATGGTGATCGTGCGTTTCGGCAGGATCGTGAGCAACTTCGTACCGATCACCGCGCCAACGATCGTGCCGCTTGCCAGGAACCCAGCAACAGCCCAGTCGACGTTGCCGTTGTACAGATAGGTACTCAGGCTGGCCAACGCGATCGGCAGTGTCGCAGCGAGTGAGGTGCCGTTGGCGAGCCGACGCTCGAGCTTGACGACGAGCACGAGGCCGGGAACGATGATGAGCCCGCCACCGACGCCGAAGAGCCCGCCGAGCAGGCCGGCGGTAATGCCGACCAGTGCCACGATGCGCAGGTCCGGCGCCGATCGTTGCGTTGCGTCGCCGCTCGAGGGCGTCGTGGTGGCGTCGGAACACACGAGCCGACGATACGAGATCCGCACAGGAGTGACGCGATCTCCCGTCGGAGAGCAACCTGTCACCCGATCGGGTCGCAGCGGAGATCGACGATTACCGTCGGCACGAATGAGCGCCACCGACCTCTTTGCCCACGACGACATCCTTGACGACGATCCAGTGGATGCCGACGGCAACCCCCTTGAGGTGTTGCACGATCGGGAGTACCGGGTCCGTGCGTTTCGAGTGGCATCCGATCGGGTGCTGATCCGAGGAGGTGTGCGCGACCAGAAGCCGCCCGGTCTGTATCTCGACATCGATCCCGATCCGTTGACGATTCATCACATGCAAGTCGACATCGAGGTGGCGTACCCCTCAATGGAGATCGTCGCTGCGCGGGTCCACATGGAGACCCACCCGAACATCGAATGCACTCGAATCGAGCCGCACTACGACAAGCTGGTGGGACTCTCGATTGCTCGTGGCTTCACACACAAGGTGCGTGAGCTGTTCGGTGGCCCCCGTGCCTGCACGCACACCACAGCGTTGCTCCAGGCGATGGCGCCTGTGGCGATCCAGTGCATGTGGTCGATGCGAGCTTCCGATGCGCAGCGTTCCGACGACGCTGGCGACCGCGTGCCCATGAAGCGTTCAGATATGTGGAAGGTGAACCTGAACTCGTGCCACGTGTGGGCAGAGGACTCTGATGTTGTTGCCCGATATGCGGCAGGTGGCACGTTCGAGGTGCCCGTCTTCGCGCAGGACCGAATGGTGCAGCTGGGGATCACCGCGGAGGACTGGGCGAAGCGGATGGGGTCGTGACCGCCTGAGGTCGTTCAGATCGGGCAACATGGGCTCGTGTCTGATCTGCCGCCACCGACTGGCACGCCGGTTGCCTTCGCGCTGCGTGGAGACCCGTGGGCGGAGCAGGCGCGGCGACGGGCCGCTCATCTCGTCGAGCGACGGGCCCGGCGGCGTCAGCGGCTGCGCTACTTCGGTGTGCCCGCTGCCGTGTTGCTGCTCGGCGGAGGGGCCGTGGCGGCCCTCCTGACCGCCGATGACGATGGGGACGAACCGGCTGCGGCCTTGGCCACAACGATTGCCCCGAATACCTCCGCCGCGTCGACGACGGACCGGCCGACCCCTGCGGCGGACGCCGCTTCGGTCGACGAGGTCTGGCTGCTCGATCGGGGCGACGGGAGCTACGACTGGGGCGCCATCGTGTCGTCGGCATCCGATGTCGCCCGGCGTGACCTCGCCGTGACCGTGACGTTCTTCGACGCCGATGGTCTCGGGGTCTTCGTCGACGACGTCGTGATCGCGCAGCTCGTACCCGACGGAAAGTCGGTCGTCGGGGGAGCGGTGGAGGTCGACAGCGCGTCGCCCACCCGGATCGAAGTGACCGCAACGTTGGGCAGCGCAGCGACCGACTCGGTCGCCACGACGGTCGCCGTCGCGGACGTGCGCCGCGTGGGCTCCGGGCAGGTCGACCGCGACGATCGGCTGCTCGGCAGCCTTGAAGTGATCGGTGGAAATCCCCGGGCGGTGCGCCTGGCCGCGGTGTGGCGCGACGATGCGGGAAGTGTGATCGCCTCGATCTTCGACGTGATCGAGATCGACGACGCTGCGCAGCCCACTGATTTCTCGCTCCGGCTCCCGCGCGCGATCGTCCCCGCAGGAGAGCCCGACGAGATCGTCGCGAACGCCGCGGTTCTGAACTGAACACCGAGCCAGTTGGGGCCGCGAACTTCGGTGGAATCCGAGGGTGTCGATCGGCTCCACACCTGGCACACTGTGCCACTTACATGGTGGTCATAGCTCAATAGGTAGAGCACCAGGTTGTGATCCTGGCGGTTGGGGGTTCAAGTCCCCTTGGCCACCCCAAACGCTGGCGCTGAGCGGGTGTCGGGCGAACTTTCGCTTGGTACCCTCTCAGGCCGCTTGCTTCTCTAGCTCAATGGCAGAGCAGTTGACTCTTAATCAATTGGTTCTGGGTTCGAATCCCAGGGGAAGCACTCAGCCGGTCCAGCTTTGACGCTGGCGGCGTTACTCGAACTCGTCGTTGCCTGGAGGCAACTTCCTCCTCGAGCGCCTTGCCAGCCCCAAACCTGATCCCG
>CAXMZV010000004.1:0-21440 GCA_964199985.1 Candidatus Ilumatobacter isfjordensis
GTGGTCGGGTGCGTCCTGGTCGGGCGGCCTCTGGTCTGGGGCTTCGTGGTCTGGGGCTTCGTGGTCGGGTGCGTCCTGGTCTGGGGCTTCGTGGTCGGGTGCGTCCTGGTCTGGCGCTTCCTGGGCCGGTGCCACCTGGTCGACGGGGTTCTGGTCATGAAGAACTCTCAACGAAACCTCCGTCGCCGATTCACCGTCGGTCTCGCCCTCGTGCTTGCGGTCACGGCTGCCGGTTCCGGCATCGACGGCTCCACGTCGGCTGCCAAACCCGACAGGACCACGACAACCAAGACGTCGAAGTCGAACAAGAACACTGACACGACGACCACTACGACAACGACGACGACGGTCGCACCTGAGGTCGATCCAATCCTGCTGCCGGAGTCTGACATCGTGTTGGAACCAAGCACCGAGCTCGACGCCGTCACCAGCGTGACCACGGAGACGACGAGCACCGCGATGGTGTTGTCCGAGACGATCGATCCGGCGGTGAATGGGCCGACCCGGATGGTTGCTCTTGTCGATCAGATCGGTGCCAACGACATGTGGGCGGCCGGATACACCGGTGAAGGTGTGGATGTTGCGGTGATCGACACCGGCGTTGCCCCGGTCACAGCACTCTCGACGACGAACGTGTTTGTTGGTCCTGATCTCTCGTTCGAAGGTGGCGTCGACGCAGTCGCCGGTCTCGACACCTACGGTCACGGCACACACATTGCCGGGATCATCGCCGGTCAGACCCCTGGTGCTGACCCACTGAACCCGCAGCCCGACGACTTCATCGGTGTCGCGCCCGATGCAGGAATCGTCAGCGTCAAGGTCGCTGACAACACCGGTGCGGTCGACGTGTCGCAGGTGATCGCGGCGATTGACTGGGTGGTCCAGAACAAGCAGACAAACGGATTGAACATCCGGATCCTCAACCTGTCCTACAACACGACCGGAACACAGTCCGCGATCGACGATCCGCTGTCCAAAGCGGTCGAGAACGCCTGGAACCACGGCATTGTGGTCGTGGTGTCGGCCGGCAACGAAGGTCGCAACGCCAAGACACTTGCGAACCCGGCCACCAACCCGTACGTGATTGCCGTGTCGGCCTCGAGGTACGACTATTACCACGAACATTGGGTCATCCCCTCCTGGGTGCCGTCGGGTGACAACGTCAGAAACCCCGACCTGCTCGCCCCTGGTGCTTCGATCATGAGTCTGCGCACTCCCGGCTCGCGTATCGACACCGAGCACCCCGACGCCCGCATCGCCGGCAACGACGAGTTGTTCCTCGGGTCCGGAACCTCACAATCAGCAGCGGTTGTCTCCGGTGCCGCTGCACTGCTGCTCGATCAACGACCCGAGCTCACGCCCGACGCAGTCAAGAATCTTCTGACTTCAACAGCCGTCAAGACCGGCGGGGCGTCGAAGTTTCAGGGCAACGGCGTCATCAATCTGGCTGGCGCGATGGATGCACTATCCAAGCCGGGGACGCTCCAGACATGGACTCCAGCGACCGGACTCGGGCTCCTCGAAGCATCACGCGGCGACGATCATGTCGGTGTCGGCGACGACCTTCTGGTCGGCGAGTACACCGTCACCGGCGCCGCATGGAACCCCGAACTCTGGGTCAAATACAGCGAGAACGCCATGGCCTGGACCGGCGACGACGACTGGTCCGGATCGTCGTGGTCCGGATCGTCGTGGTCCGGATCGTCCTGGTCGGGCAGCAGCTGGTCGGGTTCGTCCTGGTCCGGATCGTCCTGGTTGGGCAGCAGCTGGTCGGGTTCGTCCTGGTCCGGATCGTCCTGGTCGGGCAGTAGCTGGTCGGGCAGTAGCTGGTCTGGTTCGAGCTGGTCATGAGCGACTCGACGGGGGCGGCACCAGCCGCGACGACCCGTTCACCATTCGCGTCGCTGCAGCGCATTTCACCGACGTTCCGTGTGCTGCTGTACGCGGCGGCGCTCGCCGCGATAGGCGCGGTGTTGCTGTTCAGCACACCGGGTTTCGACAGCACGCCCGAGCGCGACTGGGCGCTCCCGTTTTTCGGCCTCGTGATCGCGTTCGGGCTCGCCGAGGCAACGGCGCTTCATGTCGAGATCCGTAAGGAGTCCCATTCGTTGTCGCTTAGCGGCATTCCGATGATGTTCGGGTTGCTCTACCTCAGCCCCGCCATGCTGGCCCTTGCGTACCTGCTGGGGTCGGCGCCGACGATGTTGTGGATCCGCAAATCTGACATGGTCAAGACGACGTGGAACTCGTGCCTTTTCTTCGCAGAGGTCGCGCTTGCCGCGTTCATCGTGCGCACGGTGCTTGGCGAAGCTCTGCCTTCGACCGTGTTCGAATGGTTGGTCCCACTCGGAGCGGTGCTCGCTGCCGAGTTGCTCAGCTTGCTGGCCGTCCCTGTCGTGATCATGGTCGTCGATGCGAAGTTCCGTCCGAACTTGTTCGCCGACGTCGGCCAGTCGCAGATTCTTGCGGCGCTTGCGGGCACGTTCACCGTCACTGCACTCTCCGCGTCGATCGCGGACCCGTACATGGTGTTCTACGCGTTCGTGCCACTGGTCGGCATCGGTGCACTCTTGCGCAGCGGTGGCCAACTCACGCAGCGCTACAAGAATCTTCAACAGTTGCATAGCTTCACCCGTGCGCTCACCAACGAGCGAGGTGCGCGTTCGGTCGATACCGGACTCGCCCAACTTGTGCACATCATGCGAACGAACTCAGCAGGCCTCCTGCTGGTGTCCAACGACGACGAGCAGGCATCGACTGTACGAGCACTCGTCGACGACGCGTTCGACGACCTCGATGCCCAACCGATCGCGGATCTCCTGGTGGGGTTGCTCGAGGATGGTTCGGTCACACAGCTGGCCGCGGACGACCCCCGGCCTGAGGTTCGCACGCTGCTCCACCATCTCGGAGCGACGAAAGTTTTGGCGGCACCCGTGCTTGGTGAGGTGGATCGCGTCGGTGTGCTCTTCGTCAGCGACCGTCTTGGCATGCGCCGCGACTTCAGTAGCGATGAGCTTCGGTTGTTCGGGTCGCTCGCCCGGACGCTGAGTGCGCGCATGTCGAACGACCACCTGGTGGCCCGCCTCGAGACGCAGGCCCAACACGACGGCCTGACCGGACTGCCGAACCGACTGAACTTCGAGATCGCACTCACCTCGAGCCTGGCGAACCAGGACCAGAGTGGTGTGGTCGTCATGGTCGACCTCGACCGGTTCAAAGAGATCAACGACTCCCTCGGACATGAGACCGGTGACAAGCTGCTGATCGAGATCGGCCGACGGCTCCGCTCGGCGACGCGATCGACCGACATGGTTGCGCGTCTCGGTGGTGATGAGTTTGCGATGCTGCTCATGCATCGGGACACCGATGGTCCCGGCGACTTCACTTGCCGCCTCGACGACATCCACGAGAGCCTCGTCGCCAAGGTCGAACTCGACGGAATCACGTTCGAGATCGGTGCCAGCGTGGGCGTCGCCCAGTGGCCCGAGCAGGGCACGGACAGTGCCACGGTGATGCACCGCGCCGACACCGCGATGTATCAGGCAAAACGCAATCAGCTCGGTGTCGTCTGGTACAGCCCGGAGCTCGACTCTGACGCACCTCGCCGGTTGGACCTCTATCTCTCGGCGCGTGCTGCCCTCGAGAACGAGGACTTCTACATCCATCTCCAGCCGAAGGTGTCGTTGAGCACCGGTGAGATCACCGGCGCAGAAGCGCTCGTGCGATGGATCCATCCTGCCCACGGCCAAGTGTCGCCAGCAGAGTTCGTTCCGTTGCTGGCCCAAGCCGGCGTCACTGGCATGCTGAGCCGGTTCGTCGTCCGGCGGGCCGCAGAGGCCGCGGCGTTGCTCCGCGACCATGGGTATCCAATGCCGGTTGCGGTCAACCTCACGCCTCGGGACCTGCTCGACCCGGCACTTCCCAACGATGTCGCCATGCTCTTGCGCGAGGCAGGCGTCGATCCGGAGCTTCTCCATGTCGAGATCACCGAGGACGCGATGGTTGTCGACTTCGAGACAAGCATCACTGTGCTGAGTCGTCTGCGTGCCCTCGGTGTCAGCGTGGCCATCGATGATTTTGGGACCGGCTACTCATCGCTGCAGCACCTGCACCGGCTGCCGGTCGACCAGCTCAAGATCGATCAGAGCTTCATTGCACGGCTCTCGCACGACAGCAGTGCAGAGGCCATCGTTCGCGCCTCCGTCAACCTCGCCACCGACCTCAGTCTGACGACCGTCGCCGAAGGCATCGAGGACAATCATGCACTCCGGATCGTCGCCGAGCTCGGGTGCCGCGAGATACAAGGATTCCTGCTGAGCCGCCCGGTTCCTGCTGCAGACCTGCTGCGTTGGGTGCGCGAATGGGATCCGGCGTGGCTCCTGAGTCGTCTCGAAGACCGCCAGCTCGGTGCTCCGGCTGGGTCGAACAGTCGGCGCGCAGACAAGTGCTCGTCCGACGCAACGTCTGGCCTCGCAATCAGCCGTTGATTGCCACCAGCTGACCGCGCCACCCAGCTCATCCTCGTGCCGGTTGCACGCGACAGCCGGCGGTGGCACGCCAGGCGGCCGAAGTTCAGCTGTCGGCGATGAAGTCGTACTGGACGCTGGCGATCTCACCAATGTGGCGGTCGCCGGCGATGAGCGTGGCCAGCTCTTCGGCCTCGTCTTCGGAGAAGTCCCCCGTGATGGCGATCTGTTCGGGCAATGACGCCCTGTTGACGAGCGGCGCCGTGACGATGTCGCTGCCAGCAACGACGGCGAGCCGTCGCGATGGGCACGTCGGGTCAGCCTCGAAGCATGCCGTTGCCAACAGGTTGAACTCGTCGAGCGCCTCGGGGTCGATCGTGACGCTGATCTGCAAGTCGAGTGTCGGAATGACGAGGGCGTCGATGAACGGCGAAGCATTCAATGTGGAGGGCCCGAGCGCGCACTCGCCCACGGTCTCGCCTGACAACACCTCGGCGTCGGCGGGCAGCGGGTCGGGCAGACCGGTCTCGTCGGCACATCCCAGCACTGGTTGCAGCGACATGATCGATGCTGATCGCATCGTGAATTCGAAGGTGTCAGCGTCGTCTTGCGGGAACTCCTCGACGACCCCGGTCACGGTCGTGCCGTCGACGAAGGCTCGCTTCGCGCCGGGGTACCCGGCGAGCACTTGATCAAGGCGGTCTGCAACGGTGATCGGCGATGTACCGTCAGCCGCCTCGACCGTGACCGTCATCGTGCCGGTTTCGGGTTCGCCGATGTTGAAATCCGGAGCCAGTGTGGTCGAGGGATTCTCGTCAGAATTGGTGGAATCGCCGGAGCTGCAGCCCGCGCCGACGGCGGTGGCAATGACGACAAGAGCAACGACATGCGAACGCATCGGTCGGAGGATACGCCTCGTCGCCTGATCCGGGAACGTAGGGTCGCACCCGATGGGCGACCGAACTGATGAGGCCTTCGGGTACGCCGACTTCGGCGACTGGTACGACGCATACCGCGCCGACGTACTCGAGCCGGCGCTCGACAACGCCATGGAAGCGCTCCAACGCGAGCTCGACGACGCATTGTCGGACCGTGACCTCGCTCGGATTCGCAGTATCTCAGGCCGCGTCAAGTCGAAGCGACGTACCTGGCGCAAGGTCAACCAGCCGCGCTACCGCAAGCAGATCGCCGAAGTCGGTGCCATTCCGAAGGTGATCGACGACCTGGTCGGCATGCGTCTCACCTGCACGAACCTGCGCGACCTCGAAATGGTCCAAGTCGCGCTCGAGCGCTTGCCTCGTCGCGCAGGGCGGAAGCGCTCACTCAGCCTCGACCCGGCGTCGGAACGCGACTACGTCGCGGCTCCCAAGGAGTCCGGCTACCGGGGCTGGCACGTCAACCTCGGCGTCACACTCGACGGTTCGCCGGTCACGTGCGAGCTGCAAGTCCGAACGTTGCTGCAGGACAGTTGGGGCGAACTGACCCATGAAGACACCTACAGCAAGGCGGGTGACCTGCCGCCGCTCGTCGAGGTGCTCAGCGCCCGCATGGCCGACTTGCTTGCCACCCTTGACGACATTGCGGAGGACCTCCGCAACGAACTCGACCGGATCGACGAAGCGATCGTCACCGACACCGCCGGGCAGCCCGAAAGCGGTGACGCCGTCATCTCGGGTCCAGCAGCAGACGCCGCCGACCTGCTCCTGCAACGCTGGCGTTCGCTGACGGTGCCGATCGAACTGTCGGCACTGGCATGGGCACTGCAGTCCGAGTTCGGTGCTGAAGTGAGCGACGATTGGTTCGGGTTCCGGACCTTCAAACGTTTCCTCCGCGAAGCGGTGCCGGACGGCGAGATCAGTCCCGGTCCGCAGGCCTATCTGCTTCCGGCTGCTGAGTCGGTGGTTGACGAACCTGACGAGCCGGTGCAGGAATCGCCGACAGAGTCCGGTGCTGACGAGGACGAGTCGGTCATCCCGGACGAAGCCCTTCAGCTCCGCCGGATCGATCGCGGCTTCCCGCTGATCGAGTCCGAGCAATGGGCTCGAGTCTTCGAGCACCTGGCTGAAGCCTGGCGCCGCGCGGGAACCATCACCGCCTCAACCCGTTCGGTGAACCAGCTCACTCGCTCGGCACGCGACCGAGCCGCTGCCGGCGGTGACCCGCTGTCGCGCCGACACCTCGACCACGTGGCCAAGGCAGTCCTCACTGCCAGCGACGGCGGCGACCCGCTGTCCGCTGATCAGATTGGTGACGCGTTCGCCACCGCCGTGCTGCAGCGCATGGCCGAGCTGCGCATCGTCAACCCGGGTAACGCCACACGTCGCACCGCGGTGGCGCGCTGGTTGCGCGGCTGACCGTCAGCGCGGGCCTTGGCCGTCGTCGACCTTGATCACCGTGCCGGTGACACACTCCGAGGCGGGTCCGCACAAGTAGAGCAACGTTGAGTCGAGGTGCTCGGGCACACCCGTTCGCTTGCGCGGGAAGTGCTGGCTGATGTAGCCCATCCGTTCGAGCATGCCGTCGGTCATCTCCGACTTGAACAAGCCCGGCGCAATGCCGTTCACGTTGATGTTGTAGCGACTCCATTCGACCGCCAGTGCTTCGCTCATTCGCGAGATCGCGGCCTTCGTGATCGAGTACAGCGCCGCACCATTGCCCGAGTAGTGCGTGGCAGCCACGCTCGAAATGTTGACCATTCGGCCTGGCCGCTCGGCAGCAATCAACCGGCGGGCGATCTCGCAGCTCAAGATGTACGGCCCGCGCAGGTTGATGTCGATCACCGAGTCGATCAACTCGAGCGACATCTTGTGTGCCCGCTGCGCGTCAGGAACGCCGGCGTTGTTGACGAGGATCGTGACGAGGCCTGCTGCCTGCTCTGCGTGATCGACCGCCGCAAGGATGCTGTCCGCATCAGACATGTCGATCGGCACGCCGTGCGCCAGACCACCGCGGGACTCGATGTCGAGCACGAGCTCGGCCAGCCGCTCCTCGCGGCGACCGGTCGCCACGACCGTTGCGCCGGCGGCGGCGAGCACTTGCGCAAACCGCCAGCCGAGGCCAGACGTGGCGCCGGTGACGAGGGCGACCTCGCCGGTGAGATCGGTGGACGCGTTCGGCAGCGGAAAGTCGGTCATGACTCCGATCGTGGCAGACCCGTGGGTCAGCCAGCGGGGCGCAGCTGACGGAACGCCTTCGAGGCGCCGGTGTCCAAGAAGTCGGCGACTTCGGCCGCCATCTCCTCACCGCGGGTGAACAGGAAGAGATGCCCCCCACCTTCTACGACGTGCAGGCGCGCATCGGGGATCCGATTGGCGAGCAAGCGACCGTTGGCGAGCCGCACGATCGGGTCCTCGTCGCCTGCGAGCACGAGGGTGCGCTGGGGGAGCGTGTGCAGCCACTGCAGGCTCGCGAACCGCTGAATCGCACTCAGTTGATAGAGGTAGCCGAGTCCGGTCGGGGGCCGAGCGGCGCGCTGCTTGGCATGCTCGTCGAGCAGTTCGGGCCGATCTCGGATCGCGCCGCCGTACAGCGTCGGTGCGACGCGACGCAGGTATTCGGGTGAGTAGTAACGCACGGGCGACATCAGAATGCCCATCGCCGCGGGCCGACCCGGGATGCTCGTGATGCCTGGCATCGTCGCGGTGAGGATCAGCCGGTGCACCATCTCGGGATGGCGGTGTGCCACCTCCTGAGCCAGTGCCCCACCCCAGCTCAGACCCAGCAGGTCCACTTGGTCGTGGCCCAACTCATCGATCAACCCGGCGACGACGGCCGCCATCTTGCGCATCGAGTATGGCAGCACCGGTGTCGGACTCCCGCCCACCCCTGGTGCGTCGAAGGCGATGGTCTCGCGGTCGGAGAGGTGTGTGCGGAATGGGCCGAACAGATCGCCGGTGGCGCCGATGCCGTTGATCAGCAACAGCGGTCGGCCGGCGCCGGCGTTCTCGACGGTGACCCGCAAACGCTGCATGCCGACGGAGACGGTCGCCGACTTGGTGCGGATGGTCGTGTCAGCAGCGAGCACAGCGCCAGTCAATCAGATCGTCGCCAACGGCAGCCCTTCGAGGTGCATCACTCAATGCAGGACGTACGCGCCCGGTGCTGGCATGATCGGCTGATACGTGGCGCTGCCAGCCGCGCTGGGTGCATTGACCTTGCGGCCGAGGTGCGGCTCCAGCCACGTGGTCCAGTGGTCCCACCAACTCCCGCTGTGTTCCACCGCGTCAGCGCGCCACGCAGCTGCGCTCTCGGCGCGGTCGGTGTTGAGATAGTACTTGCCCTTCGGGTTGCCGGCCGGGTTGACGAGTGCCTGGATGTGACCCTGCGAGCTGAGGACGAACTCGGGCGAACCGCCGAGCAGGTTGATCGTCTCGTAGCAAGCCTCCCACGGGGTGATGTGGTCGGTGACCGCGCCGACCACGAAGCTCGGACAGTCGATCGCACCGAGGTCGATCGGGGTGTCGAGCACCTCCACCGCGCCTGCCTCGGTCATCGCATTGTCGATCGCAATGTTCATGAAGTCGGCGTGCAGTGCAGCCGGCAGGTTGGTCGAGTCGCCGTTCCACGAGAGCACGTCGAACGCCGGCGGGTTCTTGCCCATCAGGTAGTTGTTGACCACGTAGTTCCACACGAGGTCGTTCGGGCGCAGCCAGGCGAAGATCTTGCTCAGGTCGTCGCCCTTCAAGATGCCCTGCCGCTGGCTCCGACGCGTTGCCGCCTCGACGACGGGACGCGAGATCATCGTGCCCATCATCGACGGCACGTCCCAGTCAATGATCGTCACCAGGAAGCTGGCCGATCGGATCCGAGTGTCGCCGATGGCAGCGAGGTGTCCGAGCAGTGCCGCCTGTGTGATCCCGCCGGCACACACCCCGAGGATGTTGAGGTCGCTCGAGCCGGTGATTTCGAGCGCGGCGTCGGTTGCTTCGAGGATCGCTGCGCAGTAGGTGTCGAGGTTCCAGTCGCGGTGTTCGGGGCCTGGGTTGCGCCAGCTGACGGCGAACACCTGGTGGCCCTCGCCGGCGAGATGCTCGAACAGACTGCGGCCCGGTGCGAGGTCGAGGATGTAGTACTTGTTGATCTGCGGCGGGATGACGAGCATCGGCCGCTTGCCGACCTTGGCGGTGGTCGGGGTGTACTGGATGACTTCGAGCACCTCGTTGCGGAACACCACGTTGCCCGGTGTGGCAGCCACCGTGTCGCCCGGCGTGAAGGGTCGGCTGTCGACCATCGAGGGCATGCCGCCGTTGTTGCGCAGGTCGTGCATGGCATGCCGAAGCCCGTCGACGAGGCTCCGCCCCTTGGTCCGGCGCGCCTCGCGCAGCGCGGCAGGATTGCCGAGCAGCGTGTTGGTCGGGGCCACGGCATCGGTCGCCAGGTCCGCGAGGAACTGGGTGCGCAGGCGGGTCTTGTCGTCGATGTCGAGATCGTCGACGAGGCCGTTGACCTGTTCGTCGAAGGCCAGGTAGCTCTGGGCGAGCCGCTGATAGATCGGATGGTTGGTCCAGGCATCGTCGGTGAATCGACGGTCCTTGGGAGCAGGCTGAATCTTCGACGTGCCGGCAGCGATGCGAGCCTGCTCGGTCACGAGCTTGGCGGCGCGCTGGGCGACCACCTGCGGCTGTGCGGCAGTCGTCCGCAGGAAGCGCAACCCAGCCGAGAAGACCTGTGTTGGTTCGAGGCCGACCGGCAGGTTCGCTGTGACGGCGTCGATCGTCGCGGTGATCAGCTCGCCGTCGGTCTGCGCCGGAGTGTTGTTCTTCGTCGTCTTCGTGGTGGTCACGTGAACCTCAGTGCCGTGTTGATGTGGTCAGCAATTTTGAACAATTCAACCATTTTTGTACTCGGATGTCAATTTTGATTTGCGTGATCAGTTTCTGACCGTCAGACTGGAGTCATGAGCACTCCGACGTCGGTCGCCACTGCTTCAGCGGAACCAGACCCCCCGCCAGCCACTGGCTATCCACGCAAGCGCCGCCAGACTCGCCGCCGCCTCCTGCGCGCCGGCACCGTGGTGCTTGTGGAGCGAGGCCCCGCACAGGTGACCGCAGGCCAGATCGCCGCCGCTGCCGGCGTCGCCGTTGGGACCTTCTACAACCACTTCCCGTCGGTCGACGACTTTGTCGACGCGGTGGCCGATGATCTCTCGCACGGCGTCGAGATCGGACGCGACACGCTGAACGACATCGAGCACGACCCCGGCCGACGTGTTGCGATCGGGGTCCTGCAACTCCTCGAGATGGCTGACGTCGACCCGACCGCTGCATCGGCCTTCGTCACGCTCGCAGCGCTCCGACCCGACTTTCGAGCCCGCATTCGCGCCGTCGTCGGCCAGGCGATCAGCGACGGGGTCGAGGCGCAGGTGTTCGACGTCGCGGTCGGCCCAGCTGCCGTTAACGCGGTGCTCGGCACGGCCTTGCAATCGATGCGCTCGCGCGTGCTCGGCGAAACCGACCGGGACGAGGCACAGACAGTCGCCCGGCTGGTTCTGCGCCTCCTCGGGGTCCCCACCGCCGACATCGACAGCGTCGTGACGCAGGCGGCGACAACCCTCGCCGCAGCCTGACACACCGACGCTCGGCAACGATTGCAGTCAGCTGCGCATGCGCGAGCCGGCCGGGTCGAACGGTGCCTCGGTCAGCAGCCGAGCCGACCGCATCACGCCGACGACTTCGATTTCCCACGGCCCCTCGCTGGCGGCGAGCTCGGTGGGCACGTAGCCCATCGCCACGGACATCTTGCTGTGGTGGGCGTAGCCACCCGACGTGATCCAGCCGATGACGGCAGGGCCATCGGGTCCGTGATGCCAGATCGGCTCGTTGCCGATGCAGTCGGCGGCGTCGTCGCCCGTTCCCGCATCCATCGCGAACGTCACCAGCTTGCGTTGCGGGCCAGCCGCCTTCGCCGCGGCTGCCGCGTCCCGACCGATGAAGTCACCCTTCGCCGGATCGCCGAGCTTCACCATCCAGCCCATGTTCGCTTCGTACGGGTCATAGATCGGGCGATACTCCGTGCCCCATGAACCCCACGCCTTGTCGAGGCGCAACGAGTCGAGCGCCCGTCCACCGAACAACCGCATGCCGTGGTCCGCACCGGATTGCATGAGGGTGTCGAACAGCTGCTGCTGGTAGCTCGCGGCGCACCAGATCTCGTAGCCCAGGTCGCCGGTGAACGTCACCCGCCCGACCATGCACGGCACGCTGCCGACCCACGTGTCGCGGAAGTCGAGGAAGCCGAACGCCTCGTTGCTCACATCGAAGTCGGTCAGCTCGTCGAACACCGCCCGAGCGTTGGGCCCGGCAATCGACAACCCCGTCAACTCCGGCCCGCACACCCGCAGCGTCACATCGGGCCCCGACCCCGATGTGACGCTGAGCTGTTGGCGGAACCAGCGCTCGTGATACTGCTGAGCGGCGCCCGAGCCGAAGATCATGAAGCGCTCCTCGCCGATGCCGTCCTCGAGGCAGCCCACGGTGAAGTCACCGATGATCTTGCCCTGCTCGTTGAGCATTGGACTGAGCGCCAACCGGCCCGCAGGCGGGATGTTGTTGGCCAACACTCGATCGAGCCAGGCACGCGCTCCGCTGCCGCCCACCTCGTACTTCGCATATCCCGTCGCCTCGAACAGCCCGACGCTGCTCCGCACGGCGGCAACTTCTTCGGCCACCACGTCGAACGCGTTCGATCGTTGGAACGTCACGTCCTCGATTGGTTCGACACCCTCACGCTGGAACCAGAGCGGGACCTCCAGCCCGTACGACGCTCCCCAGACCGCATTGTGCGCGGTCAACCGATCGTGGATCGGCGACGTCATGTGGTTGCGTGCCTCGGGCAGTTCCTCGTTCGGGAACGTGATGCGGAAGCGTCGCCCGTAGTTCTCGCGCACCTTGGTGTTCGTGTACCGCGGCGTTGCCCAATCGCCGAAGCGGGCGTTGTCCATGCCCCACACGTCGAACCCCGGATCACCCTCGGTCATCCAATTCGCCATGCTCAGCCCGACGCCGCCGCCCTGGCTCAACCCGGCCATCACGCCGCACGCCAGCCAGTGACCCGGCTGACCCTTGACCGGTCCGATCAGCGGGTTGCCGTCGGGAGCGAACGTGAATGGTCCGTTGATCGTGTCCTTGATGCCGACCTCATTGAAGATCGGGAAGTGCTGGAACCCGACGTCGAGATTGTCAGCGATCCGTTCGAGGTCGGGAGTGAGCAGCTGCGCCCCGAAGTTCCAGTCGGTCTGGTGCGGCGCCCACGGCACGCCCGTGCGTTCGTAGGTGCCGAGCAGGAGCGAATTGCCCTCTTCACGCATGTAGATCTCGCCGCCCAGGTCCATCACGTGGAAGCCGCGTAGCGACGACCGCGATCGCCACTCGGTCAACTGCGGGACCCCTTCGGTGATGAGGTACATGTGCTCCATCGCAAGGATCGGCAACTCGAGCCCGGTCATCCGTCCGACCTCGCGTGCCCACAATCCGCCAGCGTTGACGAAGTACTCGCAGTTGATGACTCCGAGATCAGCATCGTTGCGTGTGTCATGGACGTGCAGGTTCCAGGTGCCGTCGGTGGCGCGCGTGATGTCGTGGACCCAGGTGTACTTGTTGACTTCTGCTCCGCGCTGCTGCGCACATTCGGCGTAGGCGTGGGTGACACCTGACGGGTCGACATGTCCCTCGTGCTGGTCGACCATCGCTCCGACGAAGAACTTCGGGTCGAGGAACGGCACCATCTCGTGCGCCTCGGCCGGTGAGATCAGATCGGTCTCCATGCCGAGGTACCGGCCTCGAGCGTGGGCCATGCGGAGGAAGTCCATCCGCTCCGGTGAGTCGGCCAGCACGAGCCCGCCGGTCAGGTGAATGCCGCAGTCGCGTCCCGACTCGGCCTCGATGGTCTTGTACAGATCGACGGTGTAACGCTGCAGTGCCGCCACGTTCGGGTCGCCGTTCAGCGTGTGCATGCCGCCCGCCGAGTGCCAGGTGGAGCCGTGGGTCAGCTCGCGCCGCTCGACCATCATCACGTCGGTCCAACCCGCCAGCGTGAGGTGGTACAGCACCGACGCCCCGACCACTCCGCCGCCGATCACCACAACCTGTGCCTGTGTCTTCATGTCTGCTCCTGCTCGTTGATCTAGAAATCGGTTTCGACGCCGCCTTCGCTGACGCGGCGGTCGACGAAGTCGCGCAATTCTTCGCGAATGGCGTCGTCCATCGGGGGCGGTTCGTACTGTTCGAGAATCTCGCGGGCGAGGCCGTTCGCACGAGTGCGGGCATCGGGCGCACCACCCTCGATCCACGTCTCCCAGTTGCGCCAGTCACTGACCATCGGACTGTAGAACTCGTTCGTGTAGCGAGCCTGCGTGTGCGCCTCGCCGAAGAAGTGGCCAGCCGGGCCGACGCCGGCGATTGCATCGACGGCCAACGCATCCTCGCTCACATCGAGCGGGGCGAGGAACGTGCTGACCATGTTGAGGAGGTCGGCGTCGATCACCATCTTCTCATAGCTCGCGTGCAGACCGCCTTCCATCCAGCCGGCGCCATGCATCACGAAGTTCGCGCCGCCCATGATTGCGCCCCACAGCGCCCACACCGTCTCGTACCCGGCCTGCGCATCGACTGCGTTCGACGCGCTGACCGCGGACGACCGATACGGCACGCCGTAGCGCCGTGCCAGTTGGCCACCGACGAGTGCTGCCTTCGCATACTCGGGCGTGCCGAACGCCGGTGATCCCGTGCGCATGTCGACATTCGACGTGAACCCGCCGTAGACGGCGGGCGCGCCCGCTCGGACGACCTGAGTGAACACCAGGCCCGCCAGCGCCTCGGCGTTCTGCTGCACGAGGGCCCCCGCCAGGGTGATTGGCGCCATCGCTCCGGCCAGCGTGAATGGCGTGATGATGATCACCTGATTGCGCGCCGACATCTGGATGATGCCCTCGAGCATTGGATGGTCGTAGCGCAGCGGCGACGACGCGTTGATGATCGAGGTGAGGCTCGGCTCGCTTTCGAACGTGTCGCTGTCGACGCCCCGCGAGATGCGCGCCATCTCGATGCCGTCGAGATTGCGTTGCTGGCCGAGTGAATAGATGTGGAACGACTTGTCGGTCAGCGTGTGCGCGTCATAGGCCGCTTCGAGATGGCGGATCGACGCGTGCACGTCGACCGGCTCGACCGGAAACCCGCCGAACGTGTGCACCGAGTTGAGCATGTGACCGAGCCGCATGAAGTCCTGGTAGCCAGCGCGATCACCGGTCCGGCGGTCCCCGTCGAGGCTGACGTAGTTGGGTGCGCTCGCCACAGAGGCGTAGGTGACCCAGTCGCCGCCGATCTGCAGATTGCGCTCCGCTCGACGCCCGTGCAGCGTGAACTCGCTCGGGATGGTCGCCATGTATTCGGCGACCATGTCGGCATCGAATCGCACGCGCTCGCCGTCGATCCGAGCGCCGGCCTTGCCGAGCAACCGGAGCGCTTCAGGATGCAGGAAGTCGATGCCAGTCTCAGCGAGCACGCGCAGCGACGCGAGATGCATGGCTTCCAACTGGTCGTCGGAAACGACCGAGGTGCTCGGCATCGTGTGCCGCGGCTGGGAAAAAGGCGGCTGGTCGCCAACCACGCTTCGGGTGCGCCTGGGGCCGCGCGGCCGTCGTCGCCGCTCGCTCACGCCGTGCTCCCCACCGCCGTCAACGTAGTTGCACAGAACTTTGTGGAACAGTGCCCATCCATGACAAGAGTCGATGGACCGCTGTCATGAACGTCGCAACACTCAGGTCGTGTCGAACTGCTCGACGCCCATCGGATTGGGGTAGGGGATGATCGCACCGTCAAGCGCACGGACGACCGGCGTCAGGATGTGCGCCAGCTCGGCGAGCTCGGACTGGATGGCGCGCAGCGGCGCGGTGGCGAGCTGGTCGGTCAACTCCTCGACCGCGACATGCAGGGCAGCGCCGGTCTCGGTGATCTGGCCGGTGTCGTCGAGAACGCCGCGCTCATGGAGTCGGCCGACCGCAGCGATCCAGTCCTCGTCGCTCCACCCGCGGAACGGCTTCACCGTGTCGACCGATGTCCCGGTGTGCGCCAATCGCACCACGTGTGCATCACACGGACCCATCCCGTGCGCCGTCAACGCGACGAGGTGGCCATCACCGCGGTGCTCGCGCAGCAGTGTCGAGGCATGCCACAACGCCAAGTGAGGAGTTGTCGGCATCTCGATCGCGAGATTCGCCGCGAACATCGGGCGGCGATCGTCGGCCACTGCTTCGACAGCACGTCGGACGATGAACGCGGCGCGCTTCAACTGGGCGCGGTCGTTCGGCAGCTCATGGGTAACCCACGCTCGATCGATGCCGTCGAGCCGCGCCGCGAGCGCATCAGCAGGTGAGCAGCGCGTCCAGATGTCCGGAACGGCGCGGTCCACGAAGCTCGGGTGGAAGCCGAAGAACAGCGCAGTGACCGCGCCCGCGCCGACGGCGCCGAGTGGTGCAGCGCGCCCACCGAAGTAGCCGCGCCAGAACCCGCGCAGCCCCACGTCCTCAAAAGCCTGCTGGCACTCCGGAGCGAAGTAGGTGATCGCATGGATCGGTTCGATCAGCGTCCACAGGTGACGTTCGGGCGAATCGATCACCGCCGTCTCCATCACGACGCCGCTCGACTCGCCGCCAACCAGAAGCCGGTTCCCGCTCGCGCGGCCCGGCCCTGCCACTCGCCCGGCAGTGCTTCGAGCACGTCAGCAGCGGGCAGGTGGATCGGTGTCTGATCGCCCAGCGTGTTGACCCACAGCACCGAGCCGCCGGGCCGCAAGATGCGATCGACTTCGTTGGGGAATAGGAGCATGTTGATCATCAGCACCGCGTCGAACGCGTCGTCGCCGAACGGCAGCGTCGTCGCGTCAGCCTGCACTCGCGGCGCGAGCTCGCCTGGTGCGTAGGACAACATGCCCATCGACAGGTCGGTGCACACCAACGATCCGACACGCCCGCTCAGCACCCGTGCACCGGCACCGGTCCCGGCACCGAGTTCGAGCCAGTCGCCGTCGAGTGGAACTCCGCCCCGATCGAGACCGTCCTCGACTGGCGCTCGTTTCGTCGGGTCGACGTGCCGCTCGGACCATTCGGCTGCCATGCCATCAAACAACTCAGCCATGTTGGTTGCATTCGACGGTCGCCACTCGCCGCCGAACGCCATCATGCGCGTGATCTTGCGTATCGGATGGTCCGGCCCGGCGAACGGCTCCGGGTCAGTGGCGTCGGGATGGTCGGTCAACTGCTCGAGCACGCTGCTCATCCTGACAGGAGCACCAATCCTGGCGCAGCACTGGGCTCCCGGAACTGCAATTAGGTCGACAGCACCACGATTGCTGCTGACCGATTGTCGACGTCAAGTGCGAGGAACACCGACTCGAGATGCTTCTTCACCGTGCTCTCGGAGATGTCGAGCGCTCGCGCGAGCTGGGCATTGGTGCCGCCGGTTTCGGCGAGCAGGTGTGCGACCTCGATCTGGCGCGGCGTCAACCCGGCGTCCTTCATGCGCAGGGTCGCGGTCATGGTGGTGATTGGACTCTCGACCGGTCGAGCAATAACCACGCTCGGGCCGACATCCATCGACCGCACGATGCATCGCCACATCTGACCATCGAGCTCGACCGAGACCATGGCCTCTTCCTCGCTGTGCAGTTCCTCGACGAGCGAGCGCAGTTCGTGTGGGAGTGGCTGACCGGGCTCAAGCGAGGCAGTGGTGGGAGCCTCGGACGCCGACGTGATCGTGCCGTCGCGATCGGCGAGCAACACCAGCCATCCGGCACCGGCCACCTCGCCCGCGAGTGCTGACGACATCGCCCGTTGCACCACGGCTTGATGGTGCATCACCAGGTGCGGCCGCAAGGCCGACATCACAGCAACGTCACGATCCGTGAACTCGCCGGCGCCACGGTTGCGGCTCAAGGCGTACACGAGCACGACGTCAGGCGGCGCAGGCAGGGTGACCGTGAGTTGATAGTGCAGGTCGAGCGGGGCATACAGCCCCGCGTACAACTCAGTCTGTTCGAAGGTCTCGCCGTCGGGCACATCGCACAGCCGGAGCGGTTTGTTGGTCCGAGTCGCACGACGATGGCGAAGGATCGGGTGCTGATGCACGAACTGCTCGAACGCCTGCCGAGTCGACGATGTGCCCCGGCCGGCGGGCGGGTCGGCGATCGCCCGATACTCCTGCGTGGAGAGCAGCATGTCGTTGAACGACGCGACGTCGCAGTCGATCAGCGATCGCACGATGCGCAGTGATTGCGACTGGTCATCCCCGTCGGGTTCAGCCAACGCGGTCGCGGCCGCGAACACGCGACGGAGGTCCTCGTCAGCCAGTTCCACGATGTCGACGACGGTAGCGCTCACCAGGCACGACAGTAGGACGGAGCAGCCGATCCTGCGGTCGATTTACCGAGACTGGATGGTCAGTGAGGTCGGGCCACTGCGGCGAACGTGACGGCGGCGGCGTGGCCGACATTGAGCGAGTCGACGTTCGCGGCGATCGGAATCCGCACTCGGTGCGTCGTGCTCTGCATCGCCACATCGGTGAGGCCTGGGCCCTCGGCACCGAAGAGCACCGCCAGTCGCTCCGGCGAAGCCATCGCCCACAAATCGGTGGCATCGGCAGCGGGCGTCATCGCCCACGTCTCAAATCCCAGCTCGTGGAGTGTGTCGAGCGCACCTGGCCAGTCACCATCGCTGACTCGGGCGGTCGGCATGTGGAGCACCTCGCCCATGCTGACGCGCACGGTGCGTCGGTAGTACGGGTCAGTGCAGTTGGGGCTGAGCACCATGCCGTCGAACCCGAAGGCTCGCGCGGCACGCGCGATTGCGCCGACGTTCTGATTGTCATTGAGCGCTTCGAGCACCGCGAGCCGTGTCGATGTCGCCACGAGGTCGACCAGGGCGGGAGAGGGCTTGCGGTTGCCCGACGCGAGCACACCGCGATTCAGGTTGAACCCGACGATGCGCTCCATCACATCGTGCTCTGCGACAAAGACCGGAACACCGTCGAGCTCGGGTCGTTCGAGGTACGGAAGGAACCGCTTCACTCGGGTTGGGCCGAGCAACACCGACCGGAGTTCGTGACCCGAATCGATGACGCGATCGATGGCCATGTAGCCCTCGGCCATGAAGAACTCGTCGCCCTCCATTGCCGTGCGCACCGGCTGGTTGTTCAACTCGCGATAGTCCGCCAGCCGCGGGTCGTCGGGATCTTCGACGACGATCGGGGCGTTGACCTGCGCTCTCATCACAGGTGACGGTACGCCCGACCGGCCGCAACCCGCGTGATTCCTACTGTCCCGTGAAGTTCGGAGTGCGCTTCTCGACGAACGCAGCAGCGGCTTCGCGGTGATCGGCCGTACCCATGGAGAGCACCATGTTCGCCGCCTCGGCGTCGAGTGCCGTCTCGACGTCGCAGGTGATCGCGCGGTTGAGGTTCTCCTTCATATACCGCATCGCGATCGGCGCACGTTCTGCGAGGCCTCGACACCAGTCAAGTGCGGCCTGCTCGAAGCCGTCGTCGGCAAGCACCTGATTGACGATGCCGAGGTCGCGTGCCTCGGCAGCCGAGAGACGGGGCGAGGTGAAGTACAACTCCTTGGCCTTGGCGGTGCCGACCAGTTGCGTGAGGAACCAGCTACCGCCGAAGTCACCGGATGCGCCGACGTTCGCGAACGCGGGGACGACAAGCGCCCGCTCGGCAGCCAGGCGGATGTCGCAGGCCAGCGCGATCGACATGCCGGCACCTGCTGCGGCGCCGGGGATCGCGGCGATGACGGGCTTCGGGAAGCGGTGGAGCGCGAGCGAGACTTGCTTCTGCAGGCGACGCAGCACGTCCGTGCCCGTCTGGACGCTGCCGCCGCGACGGGGAGCGGCACCGGGCTGGTGGCTCTCGTGCATGCCCTTCACGTCGCCACCTGCGCAAAAGGCGCCGCCGTTGCCGGTGACCATCACGACGCGCACGTCGTCATCCTCGGCCAGTGTCGGCAGCACGCGGCTGAACCCCTCATACATCGCGTCGCTGAGTGCATTGCGCCGCTCGGGTCGATTGAACGTGATCACGCCGACGTGTCCGTCGACATGGGCGAGCAGGTCAGTGGTTCCGGTGTCGAGTTCGCGCGTCATGCAGCGAGCTTGGCAGCCCCGCTCATTCCGCTGCGAACCGCGACGCGCGTGATGGTGACCTCACCGTGCACGGCCAACCGCTCCGCGTCGGCCGCGGCCTGAGCGTGGAGTGCATCGACGATGGGCTGCACACATGCCGCGTACGTGGCGTCGTAGGGGCTGCCGACCGTGCCACCGAAGTGGGTTTCGAAGTGGAGGTGGGGTCCCTTGGCGTTGCCGGTGCTCCCGACGTAGCCAATGACCTCGCCTTGCAGCACGAACCGGCTCTCACCTTCGAAGCTGTCGAGGTGGGCGTAGTAGAAGGTGTTGCCGGTTGGGCTGTGCAACCAGGCTGCGTTGCCGCCGAGTCGGTTGTGTTTGAAGTTGACGTCGCCGGACTGTGAGGCGACCACCGGCGTGCCGCGATTTGCAATCATGTCGACGCCTTCGTGACGGCGACCACCCGAGCGGCTGGCACCCCAGCTGTCGATGAAGTCACTGCCCGAGGGGATGGGACACGCGATCGCGCTATCGGCACCGAGGGCACCGGTGGCGGCAGCGGTGACGAGTTGGGGAGCGGGTGCCGGGCCAGCAGCGGTTGCCGAGTGGTTGAGCGCGGCGGGTGTCAGTGCCGTCGCGGCGACAGCGACAGCCACACCGACGCGGCAGAGAAATCGAGAGGTAATGACCATCCGGCTACATTACGGTTGTGTTACGGATATGCGTCGGCAGGATGACGGTGACTCGTGTCTCTGAATACACACTTCAGTTCTGCGGTCTCGGCGCCGATGCGGTCGGATTCTTGAGTCGCGCGAAACGCCTGGTCAGAAGGTTGCAGCTACACGGCGGAGGCCGCGACGTTCACCATCTTGCTGCCGGACGAGCACTGACGTTCGATGCTGCTCGTCATTCGCGGGTGAAGACGTACGCCACCGGCGACGTCGTGTAGGCGATCCCTCGGTTGGTCTTCATGAGCTCGTCAACGGTCGGCGGTGTGCCGCGTTTCGGTACGAGGTAGCGATCAAGATCGTTCGTACGGAGCCGGTAGGCACCATCACGGCTCGCGATGACACCGGTCAAAATCCAGGCCGCATCGAGTGAGGCCATCGACGCATCACCGTGGCTGTTGTTCGTGACCAAGAGTCCACCGGGTCGGAGGTATCGCGCCGTCGCGACGCTGATGAAGCCCGCGTACATCGACACGACGAGGTCGAACGACGCGTCCTCGAGCGGCAGCGGATCGCGATAGTCGGCGTGGACGAAATGCACTCTCGACGCCGTGTGGTCGACGCCAGCATCGGCTCGTTTGGTGGCGATGAGGTCGGCAACCGCCTCGGACTCGCCGAAGAAGCGCGGGCAGCGTTTGTCCATGTCGACGTAGGTGACGTCGTCGAACCACACCGATGGTGCGATGTCGACGAAGCTCCCCGGATAGAGGACCGATGCGTTCCGCGGTACCAGCTCCGTCAACGCACCGAACAGGCGGACACGATCGTTGGGGTGATGGTCGAACTCGGCGTGGAACTTGGCCACGCTTCTTGGGGAGGTCATGCAGCGTGTCTCGTTTCGTCGTCGGGCCATTGTGCCGTGCATGTGCTCACACGAAACCCGAGTCCGCCGTTCATGTGAGGACAAAGTCCGTCGGACGGAGCGTGGGCTCACACGAAAGTCGGGTTGATGCCTTGCGTTCGACTCGATCATTCGCGAGAATCGAACACATGTTCCTTCAAGGCTCCCTCTTCGGGGTGTGCGAACCCGATGTCGACGCCGACTTTCTCGAGGCGCAGCGCGTCGAACTCGATGATCGGTCATGGATCGACTTCACGCCGGGCTGGCTCAACGGCGCCGACGGCGTCTTCGAC
>CAXMZV010000005.1:0-21073 GCA_964199985.1 Candidatus Ilumatobacter isfjordensis
TTGGTGGTGAGAGGTGTCGCTCATGATTCCGATTGTTCAGCTCGCGCCCTTGCTTCGACAGAGCCGTCGTGCTCTATTCATCGCGATCGCCGAGGGTGAAGGTAGGGGCATGCTGCTGTGTGCGCGCAGGCCGCCGCACGTGAGACGAAGGGGTCGCACGTGAGTGCGTCGGATGCGGAATCTGAGTCACCGTGGACCTTTGCGGAGGAGAGCGCGGTGATCGGCAGAGCGAACGCGGTCACGTTGGTCGATGGGACGTCGTTCGTGATCTCCGGATCGACGGGAGACATCGGTCAGCCTGGCGTGACCGGGTTGTTCATGCTCGACACGCGGGTGCTGTCCCGCTGGAGCCTCGCGGTGAACGGAGCGGGGGTTGAAGTGCTTTCGGTGATTCCGAACGGACCGTTTTCGGCGACGTTCGCTGGCCGCATTCCGGATTCGGAGCTGATCGACGCTCCGTTGTCGGTGATCCGACGCCGTCATGTGGGCAATGGGATGCGTGAGGATCTCGAGATTCGGAACCACGGCGCAGCCGAGCAGTCAGTTGTGGTGGAACTGGCGGTTGGAGCTGACTTCGCGAATCTCTTTGCGGTCAAGGCTGGGCGAGTCAGCGAGATCTCGCCAGCCTCTGCGTTCATGGGTGAGGACTGCTCGGAGGTCGTGATCTCACGGGGCGATGTCGAGGGCGGCGTCGACGCCTGTGTGATCCGGGCGTCGGTTCCTCCCGACGGAATTACTGAGTCGGTGATGAGGTGGGATCTGGTCCTCGAACCGAATCAGTCGTGGGCGGTCTGCTTCATTGTTGGTGTCGTTGTCGATGGACAGAGACTGCACACGAGTCATGTGTGTGGAGAGTCCGTGGAGGACGCGATTCCGATCAGCAGGCTGCGCCAGTGGCACGGTCGGGTCACCACCATCGCCACCGACGACGCTCGACTCGAATCCGCACTCCATCGATCTCGGGAGGACCTGGGTGCGCTTCGCATCTTCGACGCCGATCATCCCGAACGCGCGGTCGTCGCAGCTGGCGCTCCGTGGTTCATGACGCTGTTCGGGCGAGATTCGTTGCTGACGAGCTGGATGGCGCTGCTTCTCGATCCAGATCTCGCCGAAGGGGTCCTACTGGAACTCGCCGAAGCGCAGGGCGTATCTGTGAATCCGGTGACCGAAGAGCAACCAGGTCGAATTCTGCACGAGGTGCGATTCGACACCGCGTCGGCGCGGCTGCTCGGGGGAACGAACACGTACTACGGCACCGTCGATGCCACACCTCTTTTTGTGATGCTGGTTGCCGAACTCGCTCGGTGGACCGGACTCTCCAGAACGGTCAAGGACCTGATGCCGGCGGTCGATCGTGCGCTGGCGTGGATCGAGGACTTCGGCGATCGCGACGGCGACGGGTTCGTCGAGTATCTCCGGAGCGACGTCTCGGGTTTGGAGAACCAAGGCTGGAAGGATTCGTGGGACGGATTGCGCAACGTCGATGGCACGGTTGCTGCAGGGCCGATCACGCTGTGCGAGGCGCAGGGCTATGTGTACGCCGCTCTGCGTGGACGTGCGGAACTGGGCGCTGCGATGGGTGAGGCGTCGAGCGTCGTGCGGGGGTTCGAGGATCGCGCAGCAGCGCTCAGGGATCGATTCGACCAGGCATTCTGGATCGAAGGCAGCGAGTGGTACGCGATTGGTCTCGACGGCGACAAGCAACAGATCGGTTCGCTCACGTCGAACATCGGTCATCTCCTGTGGACGGGCATCGTTCCGCCCGAACGAGCCGAGCGACTCGCCGCACATCTCACGAGCCCAGAGATGTTCTCCGGATGGGGCCTGCGGACGATGTCGGCGACGAATGTCGGCTACAACCCGCTGTCCTACCACTGCGGCTCGGTGTGGCCCCACGACACGGCCCTCGCAGCTGCTGGGCTGATGAGGTACGGCTGCGATGCCGCAGCACACCGGTTGATCGAGGGTCTGCTCGAAGCCTCGGTTTGGACAGGAGGCCGCCTCCCTGAATTGTTCGCAGGATTCAGCAAAGACGATCTCGCTGCCCCGGTGCCGTACCCGGCGTCGTGCTCGCCCCAGGCCTGGTCGTCGGCTGCGCCGCTGCTCTTGGTGCGGGCACTGCTCGGTTTCGACCCGAACATGCTTGCCGGCGAGATGCACGTCCGGCCGAGCCTGCCCGAGGGCATGAATCGGCTCGAACTGACCGACATGCGGATTGGTGAGCAGCGCATCTCCGTCAGCATGCGCGACGACGAAGTGCGTCTCGAGGGCCTTGCCGACGAGGTCGCCATCCGATTCGAACGGCGACCGCCGCAGTGAATCAACCGTCACGCGAACTAGAAAACTGGTTCCTCCACTTCGACGTGACGGCCCGCAACCGACGGGCAGTCGAGAGCATGACCGTGCTCAGCGATGGCGATATCGCCACGCGTTGTCTGACCCCTCGTCCAGAGCCGACGTTCCCCACGACCCTGGCGGCCGGTGCGTACGACGAGGCGGACGTGCCAGGACTGCTCGTCGGTCCGGAGTGGACCGCCATGAACATCGCGACTCCAGATCGCGCGATCGAACAAGTGCAGCTCGACATGTTTCGAGGAGTCCTGTCCACCGAAGTAGGTCGGGATGGCATGGTCGTGCGCAGCACCCGGTTCGCGTCGATCGTCCGCCCGGGTATTCACGCCGTGAAGGTGGTCGGGTCGATGGATCTTGTCGGCGTCGGGCCGAGCACCGTCACTCCGGTGAATGGCTTTGCAGTCGCCACGACCGACCTCGTCGCCGACGACGGGACCAACCGGGAGATCGTCCGCATCGCTGCGCTCGCCGCACCCAGTCCGGGACGTGATGCGGACGTCGTCAATCAGCGGCTCCGCGAAGCCGTTGATATGGGATTCGATCACCTCCTCGCTGAGCATGCGACTGCGTGGAGTTGCAGGTGGCAACAGTGCGCGGTCGACATGCCGGCTCAGCCGGCGTTGGAACGAGCGGTGCGTCTCGCTCAGTTCCACCTGCTGTCGGCGATGCCACAGAGTGCCGACGCCGGAATCGGGGCGCGGGGTCTCACCGGTCCGGCATACAAGGGGCACGTGTTCTGGGACACCGACGTTTTCGTCGTCCCGGCGTTGGCTGCCTTCGCTCCCGAAGGAGCACTCGGTGCGCTGAGATATCGATGGCGTCGGCTTGAGGCTGCGTGCCGACGAGCTTCCAACGATGGGCGTCAAGGTGCCAGGTTCCCTTGGGAGTCGGCAGCGACGGGTGATGAGGTCACACCAGCGATCGGCCGAGACCTCCATGGCGGGTCGGTTCCGATCTTGACTGGTCAGCTCGAAGAGCACATCGTCGCCGATGTCGCGTGGGCGGCGTCGACGTATGTGGCGTGGACCGACGACACCGAAACCGCTCGAACCGTCGTGGCCGACCTCCTCGTCGAGACGGCTCGCTACTGGCAATCGCGAATCGGATTCGACAGCGATGGCAGTGGCCACATCCGATCGGTGATCGGCCCCGACGAGTATCACGAGCGAGTCGACGACAACACGTACACGAACGTCATGGCCCGATGGAACCTGACGACCGCAGCCGACCTCGCTGACCGGTTCGACCTTCCGATCGGCGACGAGGCTGTTCGGTGGCGATCGACGAGCGACCAGATCGTCGACGGATTCGACGCCGACCGGGGGGTCTACGAGCAGTTCGACGGGTTCTTCGACCTCGACGCGATGATGGCGGCAACGCTGGGCGAGCCACCGCTGGCGGCCGACGCACTGCTCGGCCGTGACCGGGTTCAACGAAGTCAGATCATCAAGCAGGCCGACGTGGTGATGCTCCATCACGTCGTGCCGGAACTGATGCGGTCGGGAAGCCTGAAACGCGACCTCGACTTCTACCTTCCGCGGACCGCTCACGGCAGCTCACTGTCGCCTGGGATCACTGCGGCGGTGCTCGCTCGCGCCGGGCGGATCACCGAAGCGCAGAAGTGGTTCGACCTCGCGGCGCGCTTCGACCTCGACGACGTGAGCGGCACGAGTGCCGGTGGCGTCCATCTCGCAACGATGGGTGGGTTGTGGCAGGCTCTCGCGACAGGGTTCCTCGGCGTGCACCCGACCGCTACGGGCCTCCACGTCGATCCCATCATCCCGGAAGACTGGGGGACCGTGACCATCAGGATGTCCTTCCGGGGGAACGCAATCGAAGTCGAAGCATCGGTCCACGAATTCTGCGTGAGTTCACCGATTCCGATCACCGTCATCGACCGCTCCGGCAACCACCGCACCGGATGCTGCATCGAGGCACGATCCACAGGACACGACTGGAGCTTCACATGACACGCATCATCGCGTTCGTCGACCACTCACCCGTGTCGCCGGGCGTCATCAACACGGCGTCAGCGTTGTCCCGATTGGTCGGCGCCGACCTCGACGTCGTCCACGCGACCGAAGACCCGAACGCGCCGACGAGCAGTAGTGCCCGACTGGCCGAGGGACCTGCCGGCGACGTGCTGGTCGCCGAACTCGGCGCCGGAGATGTCCTGTGCGGCGTCATCGGTTCGCGCTCGATGCCGGCCAAGTCGCATCGAGTCGGCCACATTGCCCAACACGTGTTGTCGCACTCCACGGTGCCGCTCGTCATCGTCCCACCGAACGCCCCCGACCTTCCGGAAACACAGCCGACGATTCTCGTCCCGCACGACGACACTCCTGCCACAGGGCACGCTCTCGAGCCGATGATCGAAGTGCTCTCGGCAGCTGAGGCAAGATTCGTTCTCCTCCACGTGTTCGACGACCAGTCCGTTCCACCGGCTGTGTCGAGCCACGACCTCGACACGATCGCCGACGAGTTCATGCTCCGACATCGCCGCGGGAACCCGATGCGCTGCGAGTTGCGGATCGGCCACGCCGGAACCCGGATCGTCGAAGTCGCCAGCGACAGCGAGATCGATGCCATTCTCGTTGCTTGGCGTCAGGAGACCGGCCCCGGCCGCGCAGACGTCATCGCCCACCTCGTTCGCGAATCTGGAGTTCCGCTGATCGTGGTCCCCTTCACCGATTGAGTAGCGAGCTGGCTCAAGCTGTCGGTCGATCATCGGGCTGGGATTGCGCCCTTTGTTCTCGGACGATGTGCCACCGTGGCGCAAGGTCGAAGGACCTGGAAAGTGATCGCCCGACCTTTCGTTGCACGCGGCGTGCGACCGGGTCAGGCCGGTTTGCTCGGTGCGCGAGCGACTCGGGACACGAAGTCGGGTGCTTTGACGACCATCACGCCACAGACAGCCTCAGTGAGGACATGCTCCGCCGTGTGGCCGGTGAACGATTCGGCGAGTCCGTCCCGGTTTGAGATGCCCATGACGACGAGATCGACGCCGTTGCGCCGGACGGTCTCGAGGATCACATCCTCCGGCGGGCCCTGTTCGACGTGGATGTGTGGTTCAGTTGGCAATGCTGTCGTAGCCAACAGGTCGCTGAGCGCGCGCTCGTGTGCCGCTCGAGTTTGCACGCGCAAGGTCGCTGGTTCGATCGGCGGTGTGTGCGAGAAGAACAATCCGTGGGATTGATCGTCGCCGTAGAGCTCCCAGGCATGAACGACGTGGAGTCCACCACCGCCAGTCGTCTCCAACATCGCTACTGAGACATCGAGGATGGACTTGTTCATTGCGATCTCGTCAGGATCGGGATGGACTGCGGCCAGCACGTTGCGGCCGGTGTGATAACTCGACCTGACCGTCCACACTGGGCACCGGCAGACTCGAAGCAGGTGTTTGATGTCGGCCGGATGAGTCATGGCCACGTCGTTGATTGCCACGAGGTCGTGGCCTCCGGAGAGGACGCGCTCGATGATTGTCGGAGCGAGGTGTCCGACTTCCACGACGACTTCGAGGTCTTGATCGTGTGCTGCTGCTGTCCACTCGGTGAGGCGATCGAGGAGTTCGCGTCGAGCTGATTCTTGCGCCGTTTCGATGTTTGCGTGCCGGTCCAGCATGTGTTGGAGACGCGACGCTGCAGGGACGACGCCAAACAACGTCAATGTTGCACCGTGGCCTCGTGCGAGGTCGAGGACTCGGGCGAACGATTGCGGGTCATGGCTGCGGTTTGATGGGCAGTACAGGATCTTCCGAAACTTGACCATTGGTTCTGACATCTCCGTCGTCGTCTCCGCTGTCGTGGTTCGATCATGCTCGGGGGCGTGAGCGCTCGGCAGGGCTAAAGGGCCCGAAAGAGCCACGGCTGGGTCGTCGACTTCGTTGCAGGATCGATGTGATGAGGCCGAAAGGCTCTACGAGCGACGACCGCGTCGGCGTGAGCATGGGAGGAGAAGGAGTTCATCACGTGGAACGAATTGTTGTGGGTGTCGATGGGTCGTTCGCGTCGGTGGCGTCGCGATGAAGGTGCTCCACCAGGCCTCGTTGCTCGTCGTGCTCGTGCCACCGATTGTGGCAGTGTCGACGTGAGAGCGGACGGCGAACGATGCGCCTGAGCGATCTTCTCGAGCGGGTCAGGCCAGCGGGTGCGCCCGGCGCATCGGCGGAGGGTGAGACGCGTCACGCCCGGGACGTCGCGCAACGCGATCTCGCCGAGGTCGCCGCCGCCCTTGCTCAGTTCGCGGTGGAAGCCGACGAGACCGTTGCGACGGCCCGAGCTGAGGTTGTCGAGATCGATCGCGAGGCCGATCGTCGCGCTCAGGCGATCCGGGCTGGTCGGGCAGATCGGCTCGCCCGAGCGAACGCAGTGGTGGCGCAACCAGCTGCAGGCTCCGAGGATGATCTGTCGCGCATCGTCGACGAATCCCGTGCCAAAGCTGAACAAGAGCAGACCCGAGCGAAACAGCAGATCCCCCTGCTCGTCGACGCTGCAGTCGAGGTCATTTGGTCCGAGGTATTCGCCACACCGATCGGGAGAGGCAGTCGATGAGCGCGGGATGGGTTGCAGCGATGACCCGGGGGCGAGCGCTGCTCGAACGAACGGTCGGCGTTGACGGAGCGCAGCGTTTGGCAGCTGCGAAATCGTGGCCCGCTGCACGAGAGCGCCTGGCCTCGACCGTGTACGGCATCGAACTGGCATCGGACGCGAACCGTGCACAAGCGCGCCGGGCGGCCGCCACGGCAGCGGCGTGGCAGTTGCGCGTGCTCGCCGGGTGGCTCCCACCGGGATCGAGCGGGCTCGTGAGACTGGTGGCCGGACCGATTGAGATCTCGAACATCGAACAGCACCTCGTCTGGCTCGCGTTTGGGACCAATGCTCATCCGGTTTCGCTCGGGTCGATCGGAACCGCCTGGCCTGGCGTCTCCGCCACGACGTCACCCGAGGCCTTGCGCGGGCGTCTTGCGCGATCCAGTTGGGGCGACCCCGGCGGAACTGATCCGGCTACGATCGCGGTCGGACTGGGCGTCGCTTGGCTCCGACGCCTCTCCCGGCAGCTCCCTGTCGCCAGGCAGGTCGCGCACGGAGGGCTCGCGATCTTGATCGCACGTGAGCGGTTCGCATTCGAGCGCGAGATCGCTCCGATCACCGCCCGCGAAATCGACCACCTGGTCGGGAACGGTTGGCGGCGCGCCCAGACACTGGCGCAGCTCGCGGCGCGGCTCCCGAGGGTGGCGTCGTGGGCGCTGTCCGGAATCGTTTCACCCGACGACCTCTGGCACGCGGAACTGGCCTGGCTGGATCGCGTCGAACGAGACGCCCACGAGCTCGCAGCAACTCGTCGCTTCGGACGCGACGAGGTTGCAGCGGTGATGGCCCTCCTCATGGTGGATCTGCGCCGTGTCCAGTCGGCCATTGAAGTCGCCGGCCGAACGCCGATCCCGAGGGAGGTCTTCGATGACGTGGCGTGAGCAGCTCCTCCCGGCTCCGATGCGTCGGGCGGCGATCGTGGCACCCGACGATCGCTTCCGGCGTGTTCTCATCGAGGTCGCCGACGCCGGCGTCTTCGAACCCGACTCGCCATCAGAGCGATCATCCCAACCAACGGCTGCGACAGATAGCGATGCGCCAACCGACGCGAGCGTTGTTCCTCGCCTGTCGGCCACCCCGATTCCTGGCGACACGAACGCCGACGCTGGCCTCGTCGCCGGAGAGTCGCTGCTCGATCAACGAACACGTGCCACCACACACCTCGGTGGATGCGCCGTGCTCGCCGGGTGGATACCGGACCGCCACCTTGATGCGTTGCGCGCCGTGCTCGCTCCCCATGGCGGAGCGGTGGCCGACATCCCGGTCCGGCGTGGCCTCACCGCCCCCACCGCACACTCCGAAGCGGCGGTCGGTGAGGCGTTACGGCCGCTCGTCACCACCTACGCGGAGATCCCGTATCGCAACCTCGATCCCACGCTGTTCGCAGCGCTGGCATACGTCGTCATGTTCGGGATGATGTTCGGTGACGTCGCGCACGGCTTCGCCATCGTCGTCCTCGGGGTCTTGGCACAACGAGGGCACAGCGAACGGCTCCAATCGATCCACCGGGCAGCACCGTTCCTGATCGGCGCCGGGGTCGCCGCGATCGGATTCGGTTTTCTCTACGGCGAGGCGTTCGGGCCGACCGGTCTGGTCCCCACCCTCTGGCTCCGTCCACTCGATGAGCCCGAGAAGCTGCTCGGTGCGGGGCTGATCCTTGGTGGCTGTCTGCTCGCGGTGACGTTCGTGATCGCGAGCGTGAACCGGTGGCGAGAGGCCGGACTCGCGGTCGCGTTGTACGACGCGTCAGGTATCGCGGGGGCCGTGCTGTTCGCAGGTGGCGCTGCCTTCGTCGTCGGTGTCGCGTTCTCGAACTCGTGGGTCTGGAAGGTCGGTGCCGTGCTTGCTGGGCTCGGGGCGGTTCTCACCTTCGTTGGCCTCATCGTGAAGGCCGGTCCGGGAGGCTCTGGCATCGCGGAAGCGATCGTGGAGATGTTCGACACCGTCCTTCGTCTCGGATCGAACGTGGTGTCGTTCACCCGCCTTGCAGCGTTCGGCCTCACGCACGCCGTGATCACCGGAGTCGTCTGGGTCGGCGCCGTGAGTCTGTGGGAGGGCGGTGGAGTTCTCGGCATCGCCGCAGCCGGAGCTCTCTTTGTTGTGGGCAACGTCGTGGCATTCGCGCTGGGCGCGCTGGTTGGCGCCGTCCAAGCGTTGCGTCTCGAGTACTACGAGATGTTCTCACGTCTCTTCGCCGCCGAAGGGCGCACCTTCGATCCATTGCACATCCCCGTCCAACGTCTGGAAGTCACATGACCACTTCAATCCTGCTCATCGCCGCACTCGTACCGGTTGCGATCGCGGTCCTCCTCGCTCGTCATCGGTCGATGCGCACCGCGTTGCTGTTCGTTGTCGCGTCGTCGGTCACCGCACTCGTGCTGGCCGTCGGTGTCCTCGCGTCCGGCGCAGTGTCCGACGAGGCCCCATCGGCGCAGGCCGCAATCACCACGCGAATTGCTGCAACGGACGACGCCCCGTCGACCATCCAGCAGACGACGCCTTCGAACGATTCCGGCGCCGCGTTCATGGGCGCGGCCATCGCGGTCGCCGCGTCGTCGATCGGGGCCGGTATTGCCATCGCCTATGCCGGTTCGGCGGCGCTCGCCGCGGTGAGCGAACAACCCGAAATGTTCGGTCGTGCGATGGTCGTGGTCGGTCTCGCCGAAGGCGTGGCAATCTATGGCCTGATCGTCGCCGTGCTCATCTTGGGCAAGGTGTAGAGGTGGACCGGTGAGCACCGTCGTCGCACTGGGTGCCGACGATGCGCTGGACGGCTTCGCGCTCGTCGGCGTCAGCGTGGTTCCCGCGGCGACCGATGACGAGGTGCGCGACGCGTGGCAGCACCTCGGCACCGACGTCGGTTTCGTCATCTTGTCCGGCGATGCGGCGCGATGCCTCGAATCTGACCTCGACCAGCGGCCCGATGTCCTCACGGTGGCCCTGCCATGACCACCGACCTGACGACCGCACCAGCTGTGGCGGACAGCATGACGTCCGAACACGGCGAGACGAGTCTCGTCGAGAATTTGCGGCCGGTGCGAGATGCATTGCTCGCCGACGCCGGCGCTGAGGCCGACCGTCTCGTCGCCGACGCTCGCCGTCGCGCGGATCAGCGTCTCGCGGATGTGGAACAGGACGTCGAGGCCGAAGTCGCGGACGTGGAGCGTCGTGCACAGATGTCCGCAACAGCCCGAGCCGCTCTCGAGGCGGCACGAGCGCGCACCGAATCACATCACGCAATGATGCGACGTCGAAGTGACACCAACCGAGAGCTCGCCGTCGCTGTCCGAACCGCGGTTCAGGCGCTGCGAGACGATCCGCGCTATCCGGACTTGCTTCGACACTTCGAAGCACGGGCCAGGGAACAGCTTGGCTCCGAGGCACAGATCACGATCGACCCCGACCCCGACGGCGGTGTGATCGCGACAGCCGGATCACGCCACGTCGACTACACCTCGACTGCACTGGCTGATCGCGCATTGGCGTCGCTCGCCGACGAAGTGGCGGCGCTGTGGACCTGACCACAAAACCGCCAACAACATCGACCTTGCAGATCGGGCGCGTTGAGCGGGTGAACGGCCCGGTCGTCCACGTCTCGGGTCTCGAGGATCTCGTCCGGTTCGAGTTCATCGAGGTCGGCGACCAGCGGTTGCCCGGCGAGATCATTGCTGTCGAGGCGAATCGTGCGTCAGCGCAGATCTACGAGTACACCGGTGGTCTGAAGGTTGGCGAGCCGGTACGGGCGAGCGGTCATCCATTGACCGTGGAACTCGGACCCGACCTGCTCGGCGGGATCTACGACGGTCTCTTGCGACCCCTCGACGACGCGCCCGACTTTCTCCTCGCCCATGATGCGACGGGGCGGGACGTGACGGGGCGGGAGGTGTCCACCCACCAGCTGGAGCCACTCGTGCGTTCCGGCGACTCGGTACAGCCCGGCGACGCGCTCGCCGCGATCCGTCGGGAGGACGGTTTCGATCACCTCGTCCTCGCGCCACCGGGCATGACCGGGACCGTCGACCACATCGTTCCCGCAGGCGACTACGAGCCGTCGGACACGATCGCCACGATCTCCGGGAACCCCATCACATTGTCGATGCCGTGGCCGATCCGCCACGCACGCCCATACGTCGAACGCATCGTCGACCACCAGCCGTTTCTGACCGGCCAGCGCGTCCTCGACACCCTCGCACCGATTGCCAAGGGCAGCAGCGCGACGGTTATCGGGGGCTTCGGAGAGGGCAAGACAATGCTGCTCGAACAGCTTGCGAAATGGGGTGACGCCGACGTCATCATCTATGTCGGATGCGGCGAACGCGGCAACGAACTCGCGGATCTCATCGACGAGTTGACGCATCTGTCCGATCCGCGCACGGGACGCGGACTCTTGGAGCGGACGATCATCATCGCCAACACTTCCAACATGCCCGTGATGGCGCGGGAGGCCAGCATCTACACGGCAGTGACCATTGCCGAGTACTTCCGCGACATGGGACTCCACGCGGTGATCATCGCCGATTCCACATCGCGCTGGGCCGAAGCGCGCCGTGAACTCGCCAGCCGCACGGGCGCCATCCCTGCCGAGCAGGGCTACCCGGCGGACCTGCCCTCCTCGCTCGCCGCGTTCTACCAGCGCGCCGGACGTGTCGAGACGGTTGGCGGCCGCGACGGAACCGTCACGATCGTCACATCGGTGTCGCCGCCGGGCGGCGACGCGACCGAACCCGTGTCGGCCCACACCCAACGCTTCGTCCAAGCCGTCTGGGCCCTCGATCGAGAACTCGCGTACGCCCGCCACTACCCCGCAGTTGCATCGAGCACGTCGTTCTCGCGTGACGCCGACGCAATCGCCGATTGGCACGCCGCCAATGGCGACCCGGACTGGGCGACCCGCAGGTCGCGTCTCCAATCCCTGTTGACCGAATCGACGCGACTACGTGGCGTCGCGGACCTCGTCGGGCTCACCGCGCTGCCGATCGAAGAGCGCCTCACCCTGCTGACCGCACGACTGGTCAGCCAAGTCGTGCTCCAGCAGAGCGCCCTGAGCGACAACGACGCCTCGTGTGCGCCGGCCAAACAACGAGCGCTCGCCCAAGCAGTCCTGGATGTCCACGACGAGATGCAGACTCTCGGACATGCAGGGGTGCCGGCGAGCCTCATCGAGGCATTCGACTTTGGGCCGCTCGTGCGCGCCAAAGACACCGCGGCACCCGGAGACGCCGACGGGGTGCGAGCCATCGCCACCGACGTCCTCGCCGCCTTGAAACAGATGACACCATGATCCCGGCAACTCAACGCAGCGAGGCACTGACCGCGCCGATCGAATCGACATCGGTCGACCGTGTCGACGGGCCGTTGCTCTTCGTCACCGGCGCCGAGGGTGTCGGCTGGGACGAGTACGTCGAGATCAACCATGCGGGCGGCCCGACCCGGCGCGGCGTCGTGGTGGAGGTCGACCGCGACCTGGCGATCATCGAGGTGTACGAAGGCACCGACGGCCTCGGTGTCTCAGGCATGACGGTCGCGTTCAGCGGATCGCCACTGCACATCCCCGTGACCGATCGCTGGCTCGGGCGGGTCAGCAACGGTCGCGGCGAACCGCTCGATGGTGGCCCACCGGTGACCGCATCGGAGCGCCGACCCGTCAACGGTGCCACGATCAACCCGGCCCGTCGCGACGTGCCCCACGACCCGGTCATCACCGGCATCTCGGCCATCGACGGACTCGCCACCCTCGTACGCGGGCAGAAGCTGCCCATCTTCTCCGTGGGCGGGCTCCCGCACCTCGAACTCGCCATCCAGATCGCCGCCCAAGCGAATGTTGAACACGCCGACTTCCGTGTTGTCTTCGCGGGCATGGGCATCACCAACGCCGATGCTGACCTCGTGCGGACCGGCCTCGACGATCGCATGCGCTCCGGCGAAGCCACGCTGTTCATCAACACTGCCGACGACCCGACGATCGAGCGCATCCTCACGCCTCGGCTGGCCCTGACGGTCGCCGAACATCTTGCGTTCGACCTTGGGCACCACGTGCTCGTCATCCTGACCGACATGACCGGCTACTGCGACGCCGTCCGCCAACTCTCTGCAGCTCGTGGGGAGGTACCGAGCCGACGCGGCTACCCGGGCTACCTGTTCAGCGATCTCGCCAGCATCTACGAGCGATGCGGACGGATCAAGGGCCGGCCGGGCTCGATCACCGAGGTCCCCGTGCTCACGATGCCGGCAGGCGACATCACACACCCCGTTCCCGATCTCACCGGTTACATCACCGAAGGACAGATCGTGCTGTCCGCCGAGCTGCTCGGACGTGGAGTCGCGCCACCCATCGATGCGCTCGCATCACTGTCGCGTCTCATGCGGCTCGGGGTGGGACCTGGCCGCACGCGTGACGACCATCGCAGCATCGCGTCGCAACTTCTTGCGCTGCTGGCCCGCGCACGCCAGGCCGAAGAACTCGCTGCGCTCATCGGCCTCGACGCACTGTCGATCACCGAGCAGCGGTACCTCGACTTCGCCCAGGGCTTCGAACACGATCTCGTTGCCCAGCACGCCCACGAATCCCGCACGCTCACCGATACTCTCGAACGAGCCTGGCGGGTCGCATCCACGCTCCCGATGAGCGAACTCACCATGGTCAGCGCCGACCACATCGCCCGCTACGCGAGCCACATCGCCGATTACACCGAATCGCAGGACTCCCGATGACCACCGCTCCAGGTGCACGCAATCGGGCAGTTCGGCTGCGCCTCACCATCCGGCTGGCTGCCGCACGCCACGCTGCCGACCTCCTGCACAACAAAGAACAAGCCCTCCAACGAGAACGATCTCGCCTCGAAGGACACACCGACCGCACCGAACGTGATTGGGTGAGGCACTGTGAGCAGGCGACGACATGGCTGATGCGGGCACGCGCGCTCGGTGCGAGCGACGAACTCGCTCGGCTCATCGAGCACGGTCCCGACCCGGCGAGCATCGACGCCAACTGGCAGACCGCGATGGGAATCATGTACCCCGGAGCAGTCACCTGCTCACCTGGCACGACACCGCCGCTCGTCTCCACCTCGGCCCTGCGTCCCACCGTCGATGCCTACCGAGACGCACTCGACGCCGCCGCCACGCATGCCGCGACCACCGCAGCGCTTCGTCGCTTGGACCTCGAACTCGCCAGCACTCGGCGTCGCCGACGAGCCATCGGCGAACGCCTCGTCCCGCAGCTCGAACAGGCGTTGCACGAACTCGACCTTCACCTCGACGAACAGGACCGAGAAGAGGCACTCCGCGTTCAGCTCGCCGTCAACCGCCAGGAGGTACACACACGATGATGAACAGGATCCTCGTCGCCGTCGACGACTCTGCACCGTCACTCGCCGCGGCCGCCTACGCCGTGGCCCTCGCTGGAGATCGCGACGCCCAACTCGACTTCGCCACCGTGAGCGAACGCGGACACGGCACCGATGGCATCCTCCGCCATGTCGCGCAACTCGCCGCAGACGCCGGGATCAGCGCAAGCACCACGGCCCTCGAAGGAGATCGGCCCTATGACGCTCTCCTCGCCCGGGCGACGGAATGGGGCGCAGACTTGATCGTCATGGGGAGATCCGACCTCCGCCGTCCCGGCCAGCCATATGTCGGCAGCCAAACCGAACACCTCCTCGAATTCACCACCATTCCCGTGGTTGTTGTACCCGACCAGCCTTGACAGGTTCGTCATTCCGTGAGGCGGATCTGGTGACAGCCTGATTGATTCGAGGGCCCAATGTGCGCGCCGACCGAACGGCTCAGGGTGCCCGCCCCCGACGAATTGACCGAGTAGCGAGCCGACGGCACCATCGTGGTCATTGTTGGCGTGGTCGCCACAACCAGGTGCCCCAGATCCTCGTCGTTTGCGAAGCGGCTCTTCGTAGAGTCGTCCCGGGTCGACGAACGGATGCTCGTCGACCCGGGACGCAGTGCTGATATGGCGTCAGACCAGCTGGGGTTCGCGTTCCTGCATCGGTTGCGGTTGCGATTCCGGTTCTTTGCGACCATCGAGCAGCAGGCCGACGGCGGCGAGTCCGACGAGCAGCACCCCCGGGATCACGAAGAACCAGGTGAACAGCCGGAAGTCGGGCAGGCTGGCGACCTTGTCGTAGTTCTCGACTTCGGCAACCATCGTCGTGACGAGCGGCTCGTAGTGATCGAGCCCCGCAGGCACTTGTTCGAAGATGCCGACGTTGTTGCCCATCAGGCCGAGGAGACCGGAGAAGTCAGTCTCCATCTGAGGCAGGCCTTGAAACATCCCGGACATCGCCGGGAACTGTTGGCCCATGAACGCTTGTACGTCCTCTTCGGGCATCTGCATCGCACCGGCGAGTGCCGGCATCATATTCTCGGCGTCGACGCCCAGCGCGGTGAAGCCAGCGAGATACCCGTTGAACTTGTCGATGTTCTCCTGGGTCATCGCGGGGACGACATCGCCCAGCGGGACGAAAACGTCGTAGTAGTAGGTCGCGGTCGTGTCGACGTTGTCTGGTTCCATGATGGGCCCGAAGGCATCAATCATCTGCTGACCTCCGTCAGCCTTGTCGGGAAGACCAATCGCGAACGGGGCAACGATGAGCATCACCCCGACGAGAAGGACCGCCCACATCATCTTGCGAGCCATGGCACACACTCCTTTCGGGAGGCGAACCATCGCAACTCCCAATTCCCCACATTGCGCTTCTGCATGCTCTGACAACATGGACTTCGGTCCCAAAAAGTGCAGAAATGTACAGAAGGCACGACGTCGTGTCAGGAGACGGTGCGAATGCTCCTGCGGTACGTGTGCATCGGCAGGTTCCTCCTCAGGCGGGGAGGGGCGGGCGGACGACGAGGGCCTCATAGTTGGCGGGATCGGTGGCACCTTCGGTGGACAAGATCACGATCGTCGATTCGCTGAGTGGTGCCAGCCGGTCTCGTAGAGCGGTGTGTGGGCTGGCCAGTGCTTCGATGATGCCTGCCAGCGCAGCTGCACCAGTCTCGCCGGATACCACGCCGACATCGGCGAGCATTTGCATTGCAGAGATGGCTTGTGAATCGTCGACGGTCACGAACCATTCGACGCCGGACTCGACGATGGGGTAGGCGATCAGTGAAGGCGTGCCGCAGCGGAGGCCGGACATCACGGTGCGGTGGGGGCCAGGGATGGCAATGCGATGGCCTGTCTCCACCGAGCGGGTCATTGATGGCACATCGGCGGGTTCGACTCCGATCACGATCGGATTGTGCGACGAAGTCGATTCAATCCACATGACCGCAGCCGACGCGAGAGAACCCACACCGATCGGGACCACGATTGCATCGAGTCCAGCGCGTCCACGGCTTGACAGGTTGTCCTCAATCTCCCAGAAGAGTGTGGTGTATCCCTCGCTCACCCATTGAGGGATCCGTTCGTATCCGGGCCATGACGTGTCGGAGATGACGACGCAGTGGTCGTCGACTTCATCTGCTGCCCGCTCGACGGCGTCGTCATACGACCCATCGACGACGACCACAGTGGCAGCCTCACCTTTGATCGCTTGGACACGCGCATCTGCGGTTCCCGATGGAACGTAGATTCGGGCGCCGAACCCGAGTTGGCGGGCCATCCATGCGACGGCGCGGCCGTGGTTCCCGTCGGTAGCCGCAACGAAGGTGAGCGGGCGAAGCTCGGCAAGCTGGGCTGCCAGGGCTTCCAGAGTGGTCCACGGATCCGGTTCACGCCCGAGGCGGTCGAGAACGGCTTGATAGCAGGCCCACGAGCTTCCGAGGATCTTGAAGGAGGGCAGCCCGAATCGGTCAGATTCGTCCTTGATCAATACCGAGCCCACGCCGAGCCGCCGTGCGATGGAGTCAGCGACGACAAGTGGTGTGGGCGAGTAGCCCGGAAGCTTGCGATGAAACTCAAGTGGCCGTCGGTTCGCCTCGTGCGCGACTGTTGGGTTCACCCCCAGGTTGTGGTGAACATGGCCCCAATCGTTTCGATCGGCGCTCACGCTCGGCTACTCCTGCAAAATCTGTTCCGTGATGCCTGCGGGCGTCCGTTGCAGATTCGGGTGACGTTGCGGAGCATTCCGTTGTTCACAGCTGCAAGCACACCCACATCGTGTCACGAACGCCAGCGCGTCGATGTGTGTTGACCACGATGGTTCGAACGCGGATGGATACACAGCCGGATGCGTCGACAGGGTAGACCGGTGTGATGCCATCATTTGCGGGTTCCGAGGGCGAGGTCCACTACGAGCAATGGGACGCCGCCGAGGCACCACAACGGATCGTGGTGATTGTCCACGGCTACGCCGAATATGGCGCGCGGTACGACCATCTGGCGCGGATCCTCGCGGAGCAGGGCGCCCTGGTGTGCGCAGAGGATCATCTCGGGCACGGTCGAAGCGACGGCGAACGCGCACTCATCAACGACTTCGAACATGTCGTCGACGATCTCCGAACCCTGCTGGACGTCATGCTGGAGGAACACCCTGGGCTCCCGGTCGTTCTGGTCGGCCATTCGATGGGCGGCCTGCTCGCGGCCCGGTTCGCGCAGCGGTATCGCGAGCAGGTGACAGGCATCGCGTTGCTCGGCGCTGTGATCGGCGACTGGAAGTGGGCACGAAATGCGCTCGCCCAGCCGGAGTTGCCCGAAGCAGCTACCGACTTCTCCGGGATGTCGCGGGACCCCGTCGCCGTGGAGGCCTATGCGCACGACCCGCTCATCTACCACGGCCGGTACAAACGATCGCTGCTCGAGGCCGAGGTGATTGCCCTCGATCGTTTCGCGGAGCAGATCGATCGGCTGACGATGCCGGTGTTGTTCTGTCATGGCACCGAGGATCCGTTCGTCGACTACCGGACCTCACTGGCCGCTGTCGAAGCAATGCCGAGCACCGACCGAACCGTCCGGCTCTATGACGGCGCTCGCCATGAGCTCGTCAACGAAGTCAACCGCGACGAGGTGATCGCCGAGATCGCAGAGTTCATCGTCCGCGTGACCTGAGCCCTGCAACAGCGCTCAAGCGCTCGAGCGGGACCATCCGATTTGACGAGGACGTTCGGCCCTGGGCATTTGGCTGCCACGCGATCACAGTCGAAAGAGCGACCGACTCGGTCGTCGCAGCAATAAATGACGGCGAGTTCACCCGTGACCTGGGCGAACCCAGGGCCTGACAATCAACACATCAACACTATGGAGGTGGCGTCATGTCGCCCGACCACTTCGACACACATCTTGATCACGACCACATTGCGGCAGTGTTCCCCGACCGTGGTGCAGCAGAAGGTGCCGTCGAGGCACTTCGCGGACAGGGGTTGGGCAGCGAACATCTGGGCATCGCAGTCCACGACGAGAACCCCGTCGACTTCGAACACGACGCCGATGCCGAATTGGTCCACGACGCGAAGGTCGGCGTCGCGACTGGCGCTCCGCTGGGAGCGATCGCAGGATTCGCTATCGCCGCACTCGCGGCAACCGGAGTCGGAGCGATCGGTGTCGGCGGCGTACTGGCAGTGAGCGCAGCATCGGCACTGTGGGGAGGCATGCTTGGTGGATTCATCGGTACTGCTACCGGCGACGTTGGCTGGGAGGAACACCAGGAGTTTGGATACGTCGCTCTCGACCCTGGTGAAGTCCTCATCGTGGTGTGCAGTCACGGCGAGCCTGAGGCAGTGCGTAGCGTGCTGCACGACGCTGGTGGCCAACTGCTCTCGAAGGGCCAAAGCGGGCACTGACTCGAAGCGATTCTCGTCGATGCCGTGAGGTGGTGATACGACGTGACAACGTTTGCGTGGATTCTGATCGCCGGATCAGCGATGAGTTCGTTGGCCTTGGTCGGCGCGCTCACGACACTGTTGTCGGAAGCGACCCTGAAGAGGATCGTCTTGCCTGCTGTCGGCCTCGCCGCAGGGTCGTTACTCGGCGGCGCGTTCTTTCACATGCTCCCCGAGGCAGTTGACGCCCTCGGCAACGGGCTGTGGGTGTACGTGTGGCTTGTCGCTGGATTCATCGTCTTCTTCGTGTTGGAGCAATTCCTGCACTGGCACCACTGCCACAGGTCGGCGCAATCGGAGCACCGCCCGCTCGGCCACATGATCTTGTTTGCCGACGGATTGCACAATTTTATCGGTGGCCTCGCCGTCGGTGGAGCGTTCGTCGTGGACATCCGCGTCGGCATCGTGACCTGGTTCGTCGCGGCTGCACACGAGATCCCGCAAGAATTCGGCGACTTCGGCATTCTGCTCCACAGCGGCTGGTCGAAAAGGTCGGCACTCGCATGGGACTTCGCCTCCGCGCTGACCTTCCTCGCCGGATCGGTGATCGCCTACTTCATTTCAGGCGCCGTGGAGGTCGGCTACCTCCTACCATTTGCCGCCGGCAACTTCATCTACATCGCCGCCGCTGACCTCATCCCCGAGATCGCACGCGAAACGCGGGCGCGCGACAAGGTGGAGACGACCACCACATTCTTCCTGGGACTGGCCGTGTTGCTGGCCGTCGCCCAGGTCGCGTGATCTTGCCCGGTGAGTTCGACGTTGGGCCCATTCTTCGTCCCAAATCACGAATCCCGAGACGACAACGTTCCGTGGATCGCCACCCGTCGGCAGCCGCGCCGCCGGATGCCGGGGACCTTCGGCTCTAGGATCGTGCGCCATCCGTGGTCACGATGACAAGGCAACACAGTCAGCGTGTGGGAACCCACACCGAGAAAAAGTCCGCAGGACAAGGATGTCATGAAGATTCTCGTGGGAGTGGCCAGCAAACATGGCTCCACAGAAGACATTGCGAACCGGGTTGCAGAGCGACTCCGTCGACGAGGTCAGCACGTCGACGTGATGCCTCTGAGCGACGGCTGCGAGGTCGAGCAGTACGACGCGTGTGTCATCGGCAGCGCCGTCTACATGGGTTCGTGGCGCAAGGAGGCACGCAAGTTCGTCGACAGCCACACGAATGCGCTCACGCGTCGCCCGGTCTGGTTGTTCAGCTCCGGGCCCCTCGGCGACGACGCGATCAGCGGTATGTCATCGGACAGCGTCGAGCACCTCGAACATGAAGTTGCCGCGGTCGACCACCAGGTGTTTCCGGGACGGCTCGACCGCGACCGACTGGCACCGACCGAGCGCCTCGTTGCCGCGATGGTCCACGCGCCAGCGGGTGACTTCAGGTCGTGGGATGACATCGACCGCTGGGCAGATGGCATCGCCGATCACCTCGCGTCGACAGACGTCACTCAGTAGCGATGGGTCGGACCGACGTGACGATCGGATCCCGCACGCGGAGATTCGACGTCGCGATCGTCGGGGCCGGCATTGTCGGCTGTGCGATCGCCCGGGAACTCTCGCGGTTCCACCTCGCAATCCTGCTCGTCGACCGCTCGGCCGACGTGGGGTTTGGAACATCGAAAGCGAACAGCGGCATCATCCACGCGGGGCACCACTCTTCGTCAGCGACGTCCCAGGGTGACCTCGAATGGGCCGGCAACCAACTCTGGGGTCCGCTCGCTGATGAACTCGACATGAGTTTCACCCGCGTCGGTGATGTCACAGTCGCATTTGACACCGATGAGCTCGGAACACTCGAACAACTCGGCGAGCACGCCCACCAACGTGGCGTCACCGGCGTCGAGATGTGGACACGCGAACGTCTGGACGCGGAGGAGCCGCACCTCAGCAACGAACTCATCGGGGCGCTTCACGCACCGACAGCGGCGGTCGTGAACCCCTATGAAGCATGTTTCGCACTCGTCGAGGACGCCGTCGCCAACGGTGTGACGCTGCTGCTCGACGCCCCGGTGACCGGAATCGAACACACCGATGAGGGGTTCACAATCCGCACGCCATACGACACGGTCCACAGCCGCTTCGTGGTCAACGCGGCAGGCCTTGGCGCGGACGGTATCGAGCGGCTGGTCGGTCTGGAGACGTTCCGACTGACGGCACGCAAGGGCGAGGAATACCTGCTCGACAAGCGGGTGAAGGGCCTCGTCAAACACATCGTCTTTCCATGCCCGACGCCGACGTCGAAGGGGATCTTGGTCATCCCGACGTTCGACGGCACGCTGATGGTCGGGCCAACTGCACACGTCATCGGCGATCGCGACGATACGACCACAACCGCCGAGGGTGCACGAGAAGTG
>CAXMZV010000006.1:0-19739 GCA_964199985.1 Candidatus Ilumatobacter isfjordensis
CCGACAGTTCAACGACGAGTGGGGCGTGCGCGGCCTCGCTCGAAATTCGATCGTCGTCATCCTGTCCGACGGTTGGGACCGGGGCGACCCCGATGAGCTCGCGACGCAGATGCAGCGGCTCCAACGAGTGACGCACCGACTGGTCTGGGTGAACCCGCTCAAAGTCACGCCGGGGTACGCACCACTCGCCCGGGGAATGGCCGCGGCCCTGCCGTATGTTGACGACTTCGTGGAAGGCCATTCCATTCACGCCATGCAGGAACTTGCCCACGTGATCAGCAGATGAGGAAACCGTTGTGAAAGATCTCCTGGAAGACATCGACCGCTGGCGCACGGCTGGCGAACGCATTGCCGTTGCGCGAGTAGTCGACATCGAAGGCTCCGGCCCGCGCGATCCGGGCGCCGCCATGGCCGTCACCGAGTCGGGTGAAGTCGCCGGCAGTGTGAGTGGCGGCTGCGTCGAAGGCGCCGTCGTCGGTCAGGCGCTCGCGATTCTCGATGGCACCGAGCCAGCCGGTATCACCACGTTCGGGTACTCCGACGACGAGGCATTTGCCGTGGGCCTCACCTGCGGCGGGACGATCCACTTGTTCATCGAGGAACTCAACTGGTGATCGAGTCACCGATCTTCGAGCAGTACGAGGCGCTGCTACGCGCCGAATCACCCGTTGCACTCGCCACGGTGATCGAGGGGCCGAATGTCGGCGCGAAGCTGCTCGTTCAGCCCACCGGCGAGCCGGTCGGGTCGCTCGGCCACTCCGAACTCGACCGCGTCGTGGCACGTGATGCCGTGGCCGAGCTCGAGGCCGCACGTTCCGGCGTCCGCAGCTACGGCCCGGAAGGTCAGATCACCCCGGAAGATCTCGTCGACCAACCGACTGTTCGAATCTTCATCGAGTCGCATGCCTCGCCGCCACAGATGTGGATCTTCGGCGCGGTCGACTTCACCGCCGCGCTCGCTCGCGTGGCGAAGGTGCTGGGCTACCGCGTCACGGTGTGCGACGCCCGCGAAGTCTTCGCCACGCGACGCCGATTCCCGATGGCCGACGAGGTCAAGGTCACCTGGCCGTCGCCCGTGTTCGACGAACTGGGCAGCGAGCTGGGCCCGCGCGATGCGGTGTGCATTCTCACGCACGACCCGAAGTTCGACGTTCCCGCCGTCCAGGGTGCGCTGGCAACTCGAGTCGGCTACATCGGCGTGATGGGCAGCCGGAAGACCCATGCAAAGCGGATGGAGCGCCTCGCTGGAGTCGGCGTCACTGCGACCGACGCGGAGCGTCTGATGTCACCGATTGGCCTCGACCTCGGTGCGCGAACACCGGAAGAGACTGCCGTCAGCATCTGCGCCGAGATCATCGCTCGCCGGACTGGACGTCACGTGCCAAGCCTGCGCGACAGCTCAGGCGACATTCACTAACAGGCTGCGCCGCGCTCAGAACGCGGACGCCGTCGCCAGCCCGGGATGCATCGCCCCGACTGCACATTCGATTCGCTCGGCGAGCCGATCGAAGACCCGCTCACGATCGAACTGCAACGCGTGCCGCCGGGCTGCCGCTGCCGCGTTGCGTCGGTCGACTGCGGTCATCGACACCAACACATCGTCGAGTGCACTGGCAATGGCCGCCGGATCCGCAACCGGGACGATGCGAGCGGCATCACCGACTGCTTCGGGAATGCCTCCCGTCGCCGTGGTGATCACCGGACCACCTCCGGCGAGCATCTTCTCGACGAGGGCAATGCCGAAGGTCTCGACGAACTCTGGACGCGGCTTGCTCGCCAGGACGTACGCCGCACGGCCCGCCATCAAATGGGACTTCTCGGCATCGTCGACATCATGGAGGAACAGGACTCGGTCGCCCAGCCCGACCGCTTCGGCCTGCTCACGCATCGACGCTGCATCCGGACCGTTTCCAGCGATGACCAGCCTCATTGACTCCGGGGCGCTCGATGCGGCAAAACCGTCGATCAGGTCGTCGACACCCTTTGCCTTCGTCAGGCGGGACAGGAACAGCACGTAGCCGTCGACATCGAGGCCGCGCTCAGCAACGACCTGTGCCGTGATGGCCGGGTCGAGTTCGGTGTAGGCCGCGCTGTCCACGGCTGGGTAGGAGATCCCGACTTTGGCTCGAGACACCGCCGCGACGCGCGTGCCGTGCTGTTCGTCGATCTGCTCGACAGCGTCGACGATGAGTGTCTTGGTGAACTCTGACACCGCGACGCACACGTCGTTGGCGAGGTACGTCGAGAGCACAGCAGCTGTTGCGCCGAAGTTGCCGTCGTCGATGCGCGATCGGACGACATTGGTGATGTCGGAGCCGACTGCCTCCGCGACGGTGCTGCCGCTTCGGCATCGTTGACGAAACGGATGTCGAGCGAGACCTCCGCCCAGGCGCTCGCCATCCACGCCCGGAGGTCGACGTCGTAGAGCGAGTCGAACTTGCGTTGGCCGTGGATGTGCGGGATACCGCGTTCGTAGTCCATCGGCCCAGGGAAGGCCACTCCTACTCGGGCCGGATCGTTGGCGGTCTGGCCGACAATTTGAGGGAGCAACGGGTCGATCGGCGCACGGAATTGCCCGAGCAGCACGTCGGTCAGGGCAGTTGCGTCGATCGCGACGGAAGCGAGTAGATCGATCCTCGGGCTGGCCGAACTGAAGTCAACAATGCCGCGTTTGACAGACATTCCGCCCACATCGATCGCAGCAGTTCGGCGCGCTCGCGGCCCGCTCAGATCTGCCTCTTCAGCACCGTTCACACGGGCAGGGTAGACCGGTCAGTCGATCGGGTTGCCGAAGGTGACGCTGTTGGCACGGCTCTTGGAGATCGTGTCGATCTCCACCGTGCGGCCGGTGTTCACCGAGTGGACCACAGCGTCATTGACACCGAGGTACATCATCACGTGACCGGGGTAATGCACGAGGTCGCCTGCAGAGGCGTCATCACGGTCGACCTTGGATGCGGCCCGGATCTGGTCGCCGCTGATGCGGTTCAGCTGGACGCCCGATTCTTCCCAGGCGTACGAAGTGAGACCCGAGCAATCGAAGCCCTCGTCCTCGGCGCTTGCGAGTGAGCGATAGGGAACGCCGATCTGCGTCATTGCTGCGAGCACGGCCCGCTTGTGATCGAGGCTGGAATCGGACCAGGCATCAATCATCGAGAACTCGTCGTAGCCGAGCTGGCGGGCGGCCAGCCGGGCGGTCGCGATGCGATGCTCGGCGTACACCAAGTAGTCCACCAGACCTTCGGACTCGATGTACACGTCGTAGGCCTCGACAGCGAGGTCGGCTTGTGTCGTGATCTCGGGAGCGAGTGCGTTGACTGGCAACTCAGGCTGCTGGGCCGATGCGGTGGTGGTGGCGAATGCAACCGTCGCGATGACAGCAGCCGTGCCGGCACCGATCGCGCGCAGCATTGTGTGAGAGGAGAGGAAAGTCATGTGGCAAGAAGTCCGAATACGTCGTGTGGGCCAGCACTGCCGAACTGGCAGAAGTGGTGAGTCGAAAGGCGACCCGTCGTGACGGATCAGTAACATATCGTCATCAAACCGACACACTCAACCCCTCTTGAGAGATTCTTGTCATTGAACCGTCATGAATGACACGAGCGTCATTCGTGCGACACTGAGATCGTGAGCGAAGAAAAGGCCGTGTCACCAGGCGCGACAACCAGCGACGTCGTGGTCGTCCTGCTTGCCGCCGGAGCCGGAAAACGATTCCAAGACATCGGTCACAAATTGTTGGCCCGATTGACAGAAAGCGGTCCGACCATCCTCGCGCAAGCTCTGACTCGAGCCCTCGACGCCCGCGTCGGACCCGTGTTGATCATCACCGGGGCGCTCGACGAATCGGCATTACGAGTTGATCCAGCTCTTGCCCAGCTCCTCGATGACGACAGGGTCACGGTGCGCCACAACCCCGACTGGGCCTCAGGCCAAGCCACTTCGGTGCAGGTGGCGGTCACCGCCGCCGCAGCGCTCGGTGCCGAAGCCATCGTCGTCGGACTGGCCGATCAGCCATTCATCGACGTCATCGCCTGGCAACAAGTTGGCGCGGGGTTGGGGCCCATCACGGTCGCAACGTACGATGACCGGCGCGGCAACCCGGTCAAACTCCACGCATCTGTGTGGGGGCTCCTCCCGGCGAGCGGTGACAATGGCGCTCGAGTTCTGATGCGTGATCGTCCCGACCTCGTCGTTGAAGTACGGTGCCCGGGTTCACCAGCCGACATCGACACCGTGGAGGATCTGCACCGATGGCAGAACAACTGATCAACGAATTCACCGTCAATCGTCCCATCGACGAAGCGTGGCCGATCATCACCGACGTCGAGCGCATCGCTCCATGCCTGCCCGGCGCGCAGCTGACCGAAATTCACCAGACCGATGACGGCGAGGTGTACACCGGCAACGTCAAGGTCAAGCTTGGCGCCATCGCCACGGAGTTCAAAGGCGACGCCTATTTCGTCGAGCGCGACGACGCGAACTACACCTGCAAACTCAACGGCAAGGGCCGCGACACCAAGGGCCGCGGCAACGCGTCGGCCGACATCTCCGCTGCCGCCGAGAGCCTGTCGCCGACGAGCACGAAGGTCGTGGTCACCACCGACCTCCACATCACCGGCAAGATCGCCCAGTTCGGACGCGGCATTCTCGGTGACGTCAGCGCCAAGCTGATCGACCAGTTCGCACAGAATCTCAACGAGATGATCGACGCCGACGGCATCGACGACACAGTCAAAGCTGCGTCCGAGACGACGGACGCTGCCAGCGACGAGATCGCTACCAGCGATGATGTGCCAGCCGACAGCGCCGAACCGACGGTCCGCAAAATCGACGGACCGGCTGCCGAAGCCATCGACCTGATGGAGATGGGCGGCTCGTCCATCGCCAAACGCGCCGCTCCAGCGATTGTCGCCTTGCTGATCATCTTGTTCTTCCTTCGTCGCCGACGGAGCTGATGGACGATCGCACTCGCGTCCAGGAACTGATCGGCCGCCGGCCCCAGAGCGCTTTCGACGTCGTCGTGCGTGATGCAACCGGCGACCCGGTCGTCCTCCGCAATGCGCCGTTCCTCGACGATGGCACACCGATGCCGACTCGCTACTACCTCGTCGGCCCCGATTTCGTGCGAGCAGTCAGTCGAATCGAGGCAGCTGGCGGTGTGCGCTCAGCCGAGCGCGACATCGACGCTGCAGAAATCGCGGCAGCCCATGGTGCCTACGGTGCCGAGCGCGACGCTGCCATCCCAGCCGATCATGCCGGCCCTCGCCCGTCGGGTGGCGTGGGCGGCACGCGCCAGGGCGTCAAGTGTCTCCACGCTCATGTCGCTCACCTTCTCGCAGGTGGCAACGATGCTGTTGGCCGCTGGACGCTTGCTCGCCTGGGCGACAATCGCGACGTCCTCGACGGATTGGTTCCGCCTGCTCCAGTCGTCGCTCCCGTTGACGAGGACCTCGCGTGAGCACCGCGGTTGCCGGAAACCCAGACCCCGGCGGATTGACCGTCGCGATCGCTGACGAGCGCGTCGACATCACGATGACGGGCGGCGGCACGTGGGAGATTCCGCTCGGCCCCGTCACCCTGTGCGAGAACGAGCTCCGCAGTGACCCGCCGCGCCCCGCCGAACTCACCAACGCTCTTGGGTTTGTCCACGACTACTTCGACGACATTGTCATTGCGGCACCAACCGTGCTGGCAACACCGTCGGTGGTGGCAACCGGGCGCCACGCCGAGGCTCTGGCCCACGTGGAGATCGGCCACACGAACGTGCCGGCTGGCTACACCATGCTGCGAGCCGACGCCGACGAAGTCTTCCGGACACTGGTCGCCGAGCCGAGCACTGCCCGGCTGGCCAACCCCGGCCTCGATGCCCAACATGTCGACACAGCCATCGGTGTGTTGTGCATCGTGCTGGCGATCATGCGACGATTGGATCTTGGCGAGATTGCCATCTACGCGGGCTGACTGTGAACGACTCATCAACACACCACCACGATCCTCGGCCTGACTCTGGGCACGACCTGAAGGACTCAAGTTCGTGGCACTGAGGCACCCGTCGCGATCGAGCGCACCGATTCGGCTCGCCGGCAAACGCATCACGATGCGCCCGCTGGCCGCATCCGACTTCCGGGCATGGAGCGAAGTACGTGCCCGCAACGCGGACTGGCTCACCGTCTGGGAACCGCTCCGGCAACCCACGCTCCCTGACCCGACGACCGACCGATCAGCCTTCACATCGCGCTGTGTCCAGCGCGATCGCGACCGAGTGAACGGTATTGCGTACCAGTTCGGCCTGTTCATTGATCAGCACGTCGCTGGCGAGGTCAATCTGAACAACGTCATCCGTGGCGCAATGCAGTCGGGAACTATTGGCTACTGGATCGACCAGCATCACGCCGGACGGGCCTACGTCGCCGAAGGCGTCGCGCTGCTCATGCAGTTCGCGTTCGAACAGCTGAGCCTGCATCGCGTGGAAATCTGCATCGTGCCGCGCAATACGAACAGTCGTCGGGTGATGGAGAAACTCGATATCCGCGACGAAGGAATAGCGCTGCGCTACCTCGAGATCAACGGAGTGTGGGAGGACCACATCCGGTACGCCATGACCATCGAAGAATGGACAACGCAGCGCGACGAAATCGCGGCCGCCTGGCTCTGAGAGCCAGCCGACCGCACGTTCGTCGAGATCAGTAGGTGACGAGGCCCGCGTTGTCGCGAGCAGTGCGAATAGCAGCTGCGCGCTCACGGCGCATCTGCGTGCGCCGCTTCCACATCTTCGTTTTCCAGTGCCGCTTGGTGACAGAGCGCTTCGCGAGCTTGCTCTTCGCCACCTCGGCGTCGTGGTGATGCATGGGCTTCCATGCCTCACCGGGCTCATGGACGTCGGCGGGGTCGACTCCGCCGGAGATTTCCTTCGCAGCTGAGTGCAGTTCCACGCGAATTCGTTGCCGCTCGGAATGAGCGTGCGCTCGAACTTCTTGCTTCACCTGCATCGGAACATCATGATCCCGGTTGCGTTGGCTCATTGGCTACCTCCTGCTTTGCGGACTCGGCCGCGATGGTTTCGGTTGCTTGCACTTCCGAAGTTACCTGAACTCATCGTCCGCTGAACAGGGAATCCGTGTAACGATTCTGCGCGAATTGTCGATGAACACTCTCCATGCTCACGGGACTCGCTCCGTGGTCACGGAGGGCTCAGGGAGAGTCAGGGAGGGGTCAGGGAGGGGTCAGGGAGGGGTCGACGCGTGAACAATTCCTGACCACGCCCAGATCAAGCAGGTCGCCGTCAAGATCCCCGCACATCGTGTCGATGTACCAGCGTGGAAACCTTGCCGCCGCCCAGCGAAACCCGCCCCACCCCTGCTCCCGCGTCGGACACGTCAGGCACCGAACCGATGTCGATCGCGACTGCGTCGACCATCGCCGGTCGACTGGCTGGGACAGCCAATGCCGTCATCGCTGGCAAGACCGACGTCGTTGACACCGCGATTGCCACGCTGCTCTCCGGCGGCCACCTCTTAATCGAGGACATCCCGGGCGTCGGCAAGACGCTGCTCGCTCAGGTGCTCGCAGCATCTGTCGGTGGGTCGTTTCGACGCGTGCAAGGAACATCGGATCTGTTGCCCGGTGACGTCACCGGGTCGATGGTCCCGACTGGCGACGGCAGCGGATCCGCAGCAATCAGCATGACGTTCCGACCCGGACCGGTCTTTGCGAATGTGGTGGTATTCGACGAGTTGAACCGCACCACGCCGCGCACCCAGTCCGCGCTGCTCGAACTGGCCGAAGAAGGCACGGTGACCGTCGACGGAACCAGTCACCGACTCCCGATGCCGTTCATGCTGGTGGCGACCCAGAACCCGATCGACATCGCTGGCACGCACGCATTGGGCGAAGGCTCGCTCGACCGATTCGCTGCCGTGGTGACCCCCGGACGAGCCACAACCGAATCCGAACTCGAAGTACTCGCCGGCCGACAGGGACGGTCGATGCTCGACGGCGTTGCGCCCGTCGTGAGCCTGGACGAGATCACGCAACTACGCAACGTCGTCAGTCAAGTGCACGTCACCGATTCACTCGCTGCCTACGTGGTCGAGATTCTCGCCGCCACGCGGACGCACCCAGCGATTCGTCTCGGCGCCTCGACGCGCGGCGGGCTCGCCCTGCTCGGTCTCGCGCGAGCTCGAGCTGTGATGGGTGGCCGCAGTTACGTCGTCGCCGACGATGTCGCAGCTCTCGCCGTGTCGGCGCTCGCTCACCGCGTGATCACGGTCGACGCAAACCACTCGATCGACCTCGGCCGCTCACTGGTCGCGGAGTGTCTCGCCAACGTCACCGCTCCCACGGCGTGACCGATCTCGCGGAACGCAGCACGACGGCGCCTTCGAAGTCGGACGTCTCGGCACGGTCCGCGTTCGCACACGAACGGGCGGCACCGACCACCGGTCGCGTCCGGTTCGCTGGCTTGTCGACGGGTGCCCTCTCGTTTGTCGGTGCCTGGATGGTCGGCGCGGCCATCGCGCGCCTGACCGGCGCCGCGGCGGTCCTCCTCCTCCTTGCTGCCACGCTCGTTGCGTTCGGTGCCGCCTTCGTCAGCGGTCGGCGCAGCATCCGCAGCATCTCGGTGCGCGAGCTTGCGGTGGCACCGTTGACCACGGTTGCAACCGAGACGGCGGTCTTACTGCAGGTCAGCGGCGCACCCGTCCATCGAGACGGGATACTCCGGTTGTCCGACGGGGCCTACGAACTCGCAACCGTTTCGTTCGACGCACTCGACGAGCACGGAACAGTGCATCTCAACATCTCATTCACGACGCCAGGAATCGTGGAGCGGCTGCACGTCGACATTGCTCATGCCGGTCCGGTCGGCCTGACGTGGATGCGGCGCACTGACACGGTGCCCATCGAGCCCATCTGGGTCACACCACTGCCGCTCGGACCCGGAGTGGACGTCGAGACTGCGTCGTCCAACGTCGACGGTGCGGTGGTGACCGAGCACGGACCCAAACACGGCGACATCGACGGTGTCCGAACATGGCGCGACGGCGACGGCGACACATCGGTCCACTGGCCGTCGACCCTGCGCGCCGGTTCGCTCATCGTCCATGACCGCGACACCTCACTCGACCGCCAGTGGATCGTCGACCTCCCAGCGCACTCGCTCGATCCAGACGCCGCAGCCCGCGTGACTCACACACTGCTCGAAGGCCTGCGGATGGGCCATCGCGTTGCCGTGCGACGAGCGGCGCTCGACGACGCCGGTCAGCCCGCCCGCTCCGCACCGGTCGTGGTGACGCAGCCTGATGAGGCACGACGATGGGGCGCAGAACTCATCGGCGTCCGCCAACCACACGCTGGTGCACCGACGCCGTGGTATCGACGGACGCTCCGCATCGGTGCGCGCGTCGACACGTTCACCAGCGTGGGGACCCGAAGTCGATGGCTGACCGCGTTGGCATCCCTGATCGCACTCGGCATGTTGATCGGTGCGCTCGGTGCGGACCCGACCCATATCGCGCTCGGCGCCGGCGGCCTCATGATCGGGACGTTGATCTCGCTCTGGTGTGCCCGGCGCAATTCTCGGCCGTGGTGGCTGCGCATCCTCGTGGGCAGCGCCACGCTCGCGGCGCTCGCCTCCATTGCGTCGACAGTCGGTGGTGTGAGTGGTCTCCTTGAAGCACTGCGCGGACCGATGCCCGATCTCCTGATGCTGCTCCTCGTGATCCATGGCTTCGAAGTCGTGGATCGGCGCACATTGCGCGTTCATCAGGCCCTCAGCGGCGTGATCATGGCCTATGCAACTGGCCTGCGGATCGATGACCGCGTCGGGCTCTGGATGGCGGCCTGGGCCGTCGCCATCGTCGCTGCAGTGCGCGCCACGACTCGACACGACAGCGTCCGCCAGGCCCACGCGGCCCCGCGCCTGCATCGGGTCGCCAAGCCGATCGGTGCCGCGTTTGCAGCCGTGCTGGCAACCCTTGCCGTGCTCTCGATCGTCCCGGTGCCGGACGGGCCAGCTCGACTCGGCCTCCCGGCATTGTCCAACGATGCCCCGAAGGCGCCGACCGCAGGCGGACTGGCGAGCCCAAGCGGCGATGCGCCCGCTCCCAGTGACGGGACCCGAGGCTCGCTTGGCGAAGTCGGCGGATATCCGGGATTCGCGGAAACGATGGACACGTCGGTGCGCGGCGACCTCGGTGATCAGATCGTGATGCGGGTGCGTGCCCCGAAGCCAGACTTCTGGCGCGGCCAGACGTTCACGAAATTCGACGGGCGCCTGTGGAGCGTCTCGCCTGACGTCGGTCGGCGGCGCAACGGACCACAAATCGACGTGCCAGCCACGCTTGGCGACCTGCCGCGACGAGGAGTTGCCCTCGAAACCGAAGAGCTCGTGCAGACCTACTACGTCGAAGCGGACCTGCCGAACGTCGTGTTTGCGGCCGCCCGTCCCGACGTGGTGACGCTCGATGGCGCGGTGTATACGCGCCCCGACGGAGCGTTGCGTTCCGACGTCACCCTCAACAAGGGCTCGGTCTACACCGTTGTGTCGAAGCGGACCCAGGTGACGTCCGAGTCACTCCGAGCTCAAGGCGAACTCTCGGACGGATTTGCCGCGGTCACCGATCCGACACGACGCTCACTGATCGAGCCGTACCTGGCGATCCCCGCATCGACGACGCAGCGCACCATCGACTTGGCCAACGAACTGCGGCGGCCGGGCGCATCGACGTACGACACGATCCTTGCGTATCAGAGCTGGTTGTCACTCAACACCGAGTACGACCTCAATGCACCGATCCCTGCTGAGGGCGCCGATGCGGTGGACGACTACCTCTTCGTGTCGCAGCGGGGTTTCTGTGAGCAGATCGCATCCAGTCTGGCGATCATGCTGCGCAGCCAAGGCGTGCCGACCCGCATCGCAACCGGCTACATCCCGGGTGTGCGCGACAAGGTCTCCGGAGTCTTCGAAGTGCGGGCAAGCGATGCCCATGCCTGGGTCGAAGTCTGGTTCCCCGATTCCGGTTGGCAGGCGTTCGACCCGACGGCAAGCGTCCCGCTGTCAGGCGAGGCCGAGCAGGGTTCGGTCGGCGGTGAGTTGGTGAGCGCAGCGATCTCAGGCATCGCGTCGAGGCCGGTCGAGATCGGCCTGCTCGTCGGTTTCGGCACGGTCGTGCTCGCTGCGTTCCGCGCGATCGTCGAATTCGTTCGTCGCCGTCAGCGTGGACGATGGGGTGTGTTGCAGGATCGGTTCACCGAGCTCGCCGGCACCGATCCGATCACCAATCCCGAGCGCGCAATTGCGTTCGACGATTCAGCTGCGATCGACCTCGCGACGCTGCTCGATCAAGCCGCATTTGACCCGACATGGCAAGACACGGATACGTCCTACACACGAGCCGGCACCGCCCTCAAAACATTGGAAAAAGCAGGCCGATCCCGACGCGAATAGGTCGCGGATCCCCCGGTCGTCAGCGTTTTGAAATGCGAGCTTGGAGGGCGGCGAGGCGTTCGGCGAACCAGGGCTGCTTGGTGCTCCACAGCTGCGGCCGCAGTTCGCGCGCCACGGCATCGGGATGGTTGTCGACATCTGCCATGTCGAGGATGGTCTGCTTCGTCTCGATCGAGAGCTGACGCGGTGCCATCGCGGCCTTCGCTGCAAACTCATGTGCCACTTCGAGCAGATCATCGCCCGGCACTGACTTGTAGGCCAGGCCGACACGTTCGGCCTCCTTGCCGTCGAGCACCTGGCCGAAGATCACGGCTGCCATTGCTGCCTGTGGTCCGGCGATGCGTCGGAACATCCAGGTGTGGCCGCCGCCCGGGTGGATGCCAAGCTGGAGGAAACGGGTGTCGAGCTTGGCGCGATCGCTCATGATTCGGACGTCGCAGCCGAGCGCGAGGTTCATGCCGGCTCCGACAGCGGCGCCGTTCACGGCAGCGAGCGTCGGGAGCGGCGAGCGAGCGATCCGCAGGAAACCTTCGTAGATCACTCCGAGACTCTCGCCGGTCGCCTCGGCGAGGTTCCCTAAGTTGGCCCCAGCGCAGAAGGCGGGCGGGGTCCCCGTGACCACCACGGCGCCGACACTCTCGTCGGCTTCGAAACGATCCATGGCCGCAATGATCTGTTCCACCATCGGGTGGGTCATCGTGTTGCGTTCGTCGGGGTTGTTGAGCGTGAGCGTGGCGACGCCATCGGCAATGTCGGTGAGTACGAGGGACATCGTCCGATCATGCCATTCCGACGTCGCCGCCGCGTCTATCGAGAGCCGACACGAATCGCCGTCTCGGCTCGCGGGTTCAACGCTCTAGCCTCGGGCACATGCTCGACCACGTCTTCACCGATGCGATCAGCGCGCTCCGTGACGCCTTCGAGTCGGCATTCCTGGAACGGCAGGCGTTCGAAGAACACTTCCAGTCTGACGTCCTGTCCGGGGATCTGACATGGGAGACGAGCTACGGCCTGCCCGGCGAAGGCGAACCGCCGCGCGTCGTTGCCCACATCACGTTCGAGTGGCCGGCGTGGAGCCAAGCGGCGTACCGCCACTGGTACCTCGAAGAGGTACTCGAACGTCGCCCGGCGATCGAGATCGAGATCGTGCTGCGCGTGCAGCAGTTGATCGATCCGGCTGATCCGGCGTTGATCTACGGCACCGTTCCCGACATGAGTCCACTCGTCGGTGACGATCGGCTCGAACGAGCGGGGATGACGGCAGAAGTGGCCCACCCGGATCCGGCTGACGACGAGCCCAACCTCGGCGCGGCCCGGTCCGAGCACGCGGTCGAGATCACCTACGAGGGGCTGTACGAACTCGCCGAGGCAACGGTCGCCGATGGCACCAACTCGCTCCTCGACGAGCACTTCGGTGCGCTCGGCGGATGGATTGCCTCGACACTCGTGAAGCTCGGCGACCTCGGTCTCGACTTCCTCCCCGACCCCGACTGACCCGCCTGAGCGCCAATGGTGCGACACTGCTGAGATGGTTGACGACACCGTGCTCTATGACGTCGCAGAACGGATTGCGACCGTCACCCTCAATCGCCCGGAGGCGCGCAACGCTCTGTCAAGCGATGTTTTGCGCCAGCTGCACGAATTCATCGTTCAGGCCGAGAGCGACGACGAGGTGGATGTGATCATCCTGACCGGCGCGGACCCAGCGTTCTGCGCCGGCCTCGACCTGAAAGAGCTGGGGTCGACGGGTGGGAATCTGGGGTCATCCTCGTCACGGCGCGAACGTGGACCGTTTCCCCATCTGACCAAGCCATTGATCGGCGCGGTCAACGGTGTGGCGATCACGGGCGGCTTCGAGCTCGCATTGAACTGCGACTTCCTCATCGCAAGCGAACACGCAAAGTTCGGCGACACGCACTCCCGAGTCGGCGTGATGCCTGGCTGGGGGCTGACCGTGTTGTTGCCGCAGGCGATCGGTGTACGACGCGCCCGCGAGATGAGCTTCACGGGCAACTTCATGCTCGCGGACGAAGCCTTGGCGTTCGGACTCCTCAACCACGTCGTGCCACATGCCGAGCTGATGCCGTTCACGCGAGCGATCGCCCGCGACATCTGCGGCAACGAGCAGGACGGCGTCCGCCAGATCCGATCGACCTACGACACCATCGCCACCGACGACGATGCCTGGGAAGCGGAGGCACGGGACGGACGAGCCTGGTCCCGCACCCAGTTCACCCCCGAAAAAGTCGAAGCGCGAAGAAAGAAAATCCAACAAAGAGGCCAACAACAATGATCGCGTCACATCGGGCCCCGACCCCGATGTGACGCAGGATCAGATGTTGGCGCCGCGGGCGCGCAGGTCGTCGCGGACGGCCTGGGCGATGTCGAGCGCGAGGATCTCGGCGCCGTTGGTGTTGAGGTGGAATCCGTCGTCGGCGCGCACATCTTTGCCCTCGCCGTCGCGCGGATCGATCACGAATTCGGCCCAGTTCCCGTCGCGTCCGGAGAAACGGGCCCACGTGTCGATGAAGATCACGTCGGGTCGGGCCTCGGCGGCAGCTTTGGCCGCCCGATCCTGAATCGCCAGTTTTGCGGTGACGTCGGCGTTGTCGTCGTTGGGGATGCCGACCCAGATCACCGTGCGCTCGTTCTCGAGGAGCAGGTCCATCACGTCGCCGGCCCGCTTGGTGTATTCCTCGGTCCACTCCGCTTCATTGTCGATTGGATCACCGACCACGAACTCGAGTTCCTCCTGGAACGCCGACAGACCTTGGGAGTCGTTGCCGCCGAATGTCGCGACGACAATGTCGGGGTCGACGGCGGGCAGCGCTGCAGCAAGTTCTTCCGGCCAGTTGTAGAAGTCGGGCCGAGCCAGACCCGAGGAGACCTTGTAGTTGAGGTCGGTTTCGGCGACCGCCGTGCCGTCGACGAGCTGTTGGAGATACGGGCCGAACGTGCCGGCGTCACTGTCGCCGACGATGTACACCTTCGCCTTGTTGTCCGAGGCTGGTGGGCCCGTGTTGGGCGGCCCGGTCACGGCAGGCTCGGTGATGGGAGGTTCCGTTTCGGCTGGAACGTCGCCGGCAACCGGCACGTCAGCACCCAACGTCGTGACCGAGGCAACGATCGTCGTGGTCGGTTCGGCCCCAGACCCGAAGCTGGCCACCACATCGTCGTCACCACCGAAGTATTCGGTCATCGCCTTCACGCCGCTGTAGCCAATGACCAGCAGGACGGCGATCGCCACCGCGCGCCTGAGCAGCAGCTTCGACGCAGCAGGAGGCTGCTTGACGGACCAATTCATGAGCAGCCCAGGATACGGCTGCCGCGCGAGCTTCAGAAGGCACCTCCGTCTCGCTCGAGCGTGAACTGGTCTCAGCGCTCGCAACTCGCCGCACGTCTGGGCGGCCGACGACGCAACGGCGATGTGTCCGCACGCTCTCAACCGGGTACGTTCTGCTTCGACTCGACCCAAACGAATCTGTCGATCGGTGGCGAAACATCTGTGGTGGTGAACCCATGAAGAGGAACAAACTTTTCGGCATCGCCGCGATCGTGCTCGCTGCGTGTGCGGGCTCCGCCGATGAGCCGGCCGTGAGCGGGAACGAACCCGTCTCCGTCCAGCCCGGCACGGCAACCGGATCGGTCTGTCTATTGGAAGACACAGTTGACCTCGAAGCCAATCGGATCGCACTCGAAGGCGCTGAGCGCGCAACAGATGACTTCGGTCTGCCCGTCGACGTTCGCAAATCCAGCGCTGACGGCGATGGCGCCGCGATCATGCAGAGCTTCGTCGACGACGATTGCTCACTCCTGGCGGTCGTTGGTGTCAGCCTCAGCAACGCGACCGCCGACTCCGCCCGCAAGAACCCGGACCAGCAGTTCGCGACCATGGACTTCGACTATGACGAGCCGATCGACAACGTCATGACGCTCAATTTCAACGCTGCGGAACCCGCGTTCCTCGCGGGATATCTCGCGGCTGGTATGACCGAAACGGGTGTGGTGGCCACCTACGGCGCCATCAACATCGTTCCGGTGACGGCATTCATGAACGGCTTCGTCAACGGCGTCACTTACTACAACAAGCAGACGGGTGCGTCCGTGCAGACGCTCGGCTGGGACGGCACCGACGGCCTCTTCGTCGACAACTTCGACGACATCGAGGACGGGCGGTCAGTCGCGGCCTCGTTTGCGGAAGAGGGCGCGGACGTCATCTTCCCGGTGGCGGGCCGCGTCGGGCTCGGCTCGGCTGCGTTTGCGAGTGAGGTTGGCGGGATGCGCATCATCGGTGTCGACACCGATCTCCACGAGTCGAATGTGGACGATGCTCCGGTGTACCTCACCTCCGTGCTCAAGCACTTCGACGAAGCCATGTATGCAGCGGTCGAACGCATCGTCGTGAACGGCGAGTCGGGCGGGGCCTACCTCGGAACCCTCGAAAACGGAGGTGTGGGACTTGCCCCGTATCACGACCAAGGCGACGACGTTCCCGACGAACTCAAGCAGGAAATCGAAGCGATCACCGCCGAGATCATCGCCGGCGACGTCCAGGTCACCTGATTCGCAGAATGTGATTCCGGACTCGTGCCAGGGACCAAGGTCCCGCGCAGCATGTGACCCATAGTTCGCGTTCGAGTACGTGAGTTCGCGTTAGATTGTGTGGACGTGAACATCCCTGACGCACCCTGCGTCAGACCATCTCCAAGGGGGAGAACATGATCAAGAGCAACAAACTGTTTGCAGTAGGCGTCGTCGCCATGCTTGGCCTCGCGGCCTGCGGCAGCGATGACGACAGCGACAGCGCAACTTCCGATGCGCCCGCCGCCAGTGACGCGCCCGCCGGCAGCGACGCGCCGGCAACGGACGGGGGTGACGGCGTCAAGACCTGCCTGGTCACCGACCTTGCCGGAATCGACGACAAGAGCTTCAACGCAACGGCATGGCAGGGCGTACTCGACGCGATCGATTCGGGTGCCGCTGCGGCCGAGCCCGATTCGTTCTTCCTCGAGTCGGACACCGAAGCCGACTGGCAGCCGAACATCGACCAGATGATCAGCCAGGGTTGTGAGCACATCGTCACCGTCGGCTTCGCGCTTGACGCCGTGACCCAGGAGAATGCTCCAGCCAACCCCGACATCAACTGGACGATCGTCGACGTCGACTTCTTCGACTTCAGCACTGACCCACCGGCGGACATCACGTTCGACAACGTGGAGGAACTCACCTACCAGACCGATGAAGCGGCCTTCCTGGCCGGCTACACCGCGGCGTCGGTCAGCGAGTCCGGCGTTGTCGGTACCTTCGGTGGCGCCAACTTCCCGACCGTGTCGATCTTCATGGACGGCTTCTACTACGGAGTCCAGCACTACAACGAGGTCAAGGGCACCGACGTCAAAGTCCTCGGCTGGGACCCAGCCAACCCGGACACGGGCCTGTTCACCGGTGACTTCACCGATCTCGACATCGCCCGCTCGACGGCTCAGAGCCTGCTCGACGAGGGTGCCGACGTCATCATGCCCGTCGGCGGCCAGATCAACCTGGGTGCCGGTGCTGCCATGCAGGACATGGGCATGGGCGCAACCGGAGACACCTTCGGTGCACTCATCGGTGTCGACACCGACCAGTTCGTCTCCGCTCCCGACCTGGCCGACCTCTGGTTGACCTCGGTGGAGAAGAAGATGGCCCTCGGTGTTGCCGACTCGATCGTCGCCACCGCGAGCGACACGTTCGAGCCAGGCGTCTTGCGTGGTTTCTTGTCCAACAGCGGCGTCGGCCTCTCAGACTTCCACGACTTCGACGGCATCGTGACCGACGAAACCAAGGCTGAGATCGCGGCCCTCGTCGAGGCGATCATCGCCGGCACGCAGTCGGTCAGCGGCGGCTGATCAAACGCTTCGGGCGCGAGCCCGGAACACAACTCGAACACCTCTGAGTCTGAGGGGGCCCGCACTCGTTGCGGGCCCCCTCAGTCGTTTCTGCCAAGATGTGCGTGATGAGTCATCAAGCCGTTGAGGAGGGATCAGGTGAAGCTTGAACTGAAGGGCATCACGAAGCGGTTCCCCGGCGTCGTGGCAAACGACTCCGTGAACCTGACTGTCGGTGAGGGCGAGGTCGTCGCGCTCCTCGGCGAGAACGGCGCTGGGAAGAGCACGCTGATGAACGTGCTCTACGGGCTGTACTCGGCCGACGAGGGCGAAATCCTGATCGACGGTGAGCCGCTCACCCTCGGCTCACCCGCCGAATCGATCGATGCCGGGATCGGCATGGTGCACCAGCACTTCATGCTCGTTCCGGTGTTCACCGTGGCGGAGAATGTGATCCTCGGGGCGGAGCCAACCAACTCCTTCGGCGGCATCAGGCGACGCGACGCCGAGCGATCGGTCCGTGAACTCTCTCAACGCTACGGCTTCGACCTCGATCCCGCGGCGATCGTCGAGGACCTCCCGATCGGGGTTCAACAGCGCGTCGAGATCATCAAGGCGCTCGCTCGCGACGCTCGTTTCCTCGTACTCGACGAGCCCACGGCCGTACTCACACCGCAGGAGGTCGACGATTTCTTCCGGATCATCGAGCAGCTCAAGGACGCTGGCAAGGGCATCGTGTTCATCAGTCACAAGCTGAAAGAGGCGCTCGAAATTGCCGACCGGATCGTCGTGATGCGTCAGGGCAAGACCGTTGCCGAGGTCGATCCGAGCACCACGAACGAACAGGAACTTGCCGCGGTCATGGTCGGCCGGCCAGTGGATCTCGTCGTCCACAAGGAACCACCGACGATCGGCGACGAGATCGTCACCATCGAAGGTCTGCGTGTCATGGACGATCGCGGCCAGCTTGCAGTGAACGGTATCGACATGACGATTCGTGCCGGCGAGATCGTGGGCATTGCCGGCGTGCAGGGCAATGGTCAGACCGAACTCGTCGAAGCGGTCACCGGTCTCAGGCCGGCCCTCGCTGGGCGCATCATGCTGAAGGGCAAGGACGTCACGACCGACTCGCCACGACAGATGCACCGCAACAACGTCGCCCACGTGCCCGAGGACCGGCAGCGAAGTGGTCTGGTCCTCCCCTTCTCCGTCACCGAAAACGTGGTGCTCGACGGCTACTACCACCGTCCGTTCTCGAAAGGCATCGTGATGGATTGGGATGTTGCCGAGGAAGAGGCGGTGCGCCTCGTCGAGCAGTACGACGTGCGCACGCCCGGCGTCGACGTCGAACTCAAGGGCCTGTCCGGAGGCAACCAACAAAAGGTGATCGTCGCCCGCGAGTTCAGTCGCGATGTCGACTTCATCGTGGCATCCCAGCCGACGCGCGGCGTCGACGTCGGCTCGATCGAGTACATCCACGCCCGCATCGTCGAAGAACGCGACAACGGGGCAGCAGTGCTCATCGTGTCGTCAGAGCTTGACGAGGTGATGGCGCTGTCCGACCGGTTGCTCGTGATGTTCGATGGGAAGATCGTCGCCGAGCTCGATCCGACCACGGTGACCAATGCCGAGGTCGGGTTGTACATGCTCGGCTCCGGCACAGAGTCCAGTCCGGGCGTCGAAGGGAACAACGAGGTGTCGGCATGACCGGTGACCAGTCGAAGGACGTCGCGGTCGACGCAGAGGGCGCGGGTCACGAGCAACCATCCTCGTCGGAGCCTGGCGGTATGCGCGACAGCAAGCTCTATCGCGACATCACCGGTGTGGGCGAGCATGCGCGCTCGGCGCTCCTCGTGCCTGTTCTGGCGGTGTTCACAGCCCTGTTGATCGGCGGGCTGATCATCGCAGTCACAGATGTCGACACGCTGCGATTGTGGGGAAGCGACCCTGGTGAAGCCTTCTCGGAGACGATGAGCACGGTGTTCGGGTCGTACAAGGCCCTGTTCCAGGGCTCCTTCGGCTCGGTCAATGCCGTTTCCGAGACCTTGTTCGCTGCGACTCCGCTGATTTTTGCCGGACTCGCGGTCGCCGTCGGCTTCCAGGCTGGCCTGTTCAACATCGGCGCCGAAGGGCAGATCGTCATCGGTGGTATGTCGGCGCTCTACGTCGGGTTCACGTTCGATCTACCGGCGATCCTGCTGATCCCGATGTGCCTGCTCGGAGCCATGCTCGGGGGTGGGTTCTGGGCGGGTATCGCCGGGCTCCTGAAAGCGAAGACCGGGGCGCATGAGGTGATCACGACGATCATGCTCAATTTCATTGCACTCTTCCTCGCGCAGTGGTTGCTCAAGACCACGGTCTTTCAGCAGCCGGGTCGGTCCGATCCGATTTCCAAGCCGATCAACGAGGGCGCCCAGATGCCACTG